>CAXNIF010000038.1:0-9269 GCA_964202345.1 Cypionkella sp. | reverse complement strand
GTTCCTGTAACGCTGCAAGAGTATGAGGGCGTTTTGGCTGCCCGCAAATTGCAAGAAGGCATGTAATTCTTTGATGCTTTCCCAGCCGCCCGATGTTTCGGGCGGCTGGGTCTTTTTTGGCAGGAAATACCATGGTTGATATCGCCCATAGCCCGACACCGCCCAGCGCGCGCCCAGACATGGCGCATATGAAAGCCGCATATCTGGATATGACGCGACGCAAGCGGATGTATGGCGGCATTTTGCTGGTGTTCTTTATTGCGCTGTTGTCCTCTGGTTGGATTTTGGCGGACGAGCGCAATGCGGGCGGCTTTTGGGATGGCTTGCCAAGTATATTCGATTTCCCTGCCGAAGTCTTTGCTGAGGCTTGGGTGAAGTTGGCCCTGCTGCCCCCAATTTTTGTCGAACATATCCCCGCGTTGATTGAGACGCTGAACATCGCCGCTGTGGCCACCTTAATCGGCGCGCTGTTTGCGATGGCGCTCTCGCTATTGGCCACGCGCGGGCTGGCGCGTTGGCCGCGCCTGATCCCGGTATTTCGCCGCACGATGGATGCCATGCGCGCCATTCCTGAAATCGTTATTGCATTGGTGCTGATCTATATCCTTGGCGGCGGCCCTGTTCCTGCCGTGATCGCCATTGCCCTGCATACGGGTGGGGCTTTGGGCAAGCTGTTTTCCGAAGTCGCCGAAAATGCCGATTTAAAACCCATCGAGGGGCTGCAATCTGTTGGCGCAAGTTGGATCCAACGGATGTGGCTGGGCGTTATGCCCCAAGTTGCGCCAAACTGGCTGTCTTATGGATTGCTGCGGTTTGAAATTAACGTGCGCGCCAGTGCGATCCTTGGCTTTGTGGGCGAAGGCGGCATTGGCCATGATTTGAAACTGGCCATGCAATGGGGGCAAGGGCGCTATGACCAAGTGGTCGCGATTTTTGCTCTGCTGTTTGTGGCCATTGTGATTATCGATCAGGTCTCTGACTACTATCGTCATAAATTGGTAAAGGGGCATTGATCATGGCCATTGCTGCTGACATTCAAACGGGCCCCGATCTGACGCAGACCGTCACCCGCGCCTTTGACCGCAAGCGTCGCCTGGCCTTTGCCGTGCCTGCGATCATCATCGCCTATCTGGTTTACGCCGCGATCAGCTTTGACGTCATGGGCCTTGCCCAGCGCGCGCGGATGGATAATGCAATCATCCTTTTGTCGGATTTCGTCTCGCATAAAACGCATGTCACGCGCGACAACCGCACGGGCCAAGTGGTTGTGGCCAAAGAGGGCGAAAATAAGGGCACCTATCCCGACGGCATGTTGCCCGATTGGGTCTCCCAAGCCGACGGTGTGACGACGATTGATTTGGGCACGGGGCATGTCGTAACTTACGACGAGGCAGGCGCGCGCTTTGTTGTGCCCAGCTATGGCACGATCAACATCCGCGAGGTAAATGGACGGCCTGTGCTGGACGCGCCCGAGCCCATTCCCGACTGGATTGCTGTTTCCGCCAACAAGGTCTCTGTCACCACCGATGCAGGGCGCTTTAACTATACGCGCAGCAAGGTTGAAACCTTTAAATACCAATGGGGCTGGGAGCTGTTCTTCTTCACCCTTGATAGCCCGTTTTATGGCAAAGGTTTGGGCGAGCTGGCCTATTTGGCGACCATCGGCCCGCGCGTGGACGAGGCGCGCAGCAACATGGGTTACATGCTGTCCGAATGGTGGAACAATCGCATGTGGCAACATGGCCTCGTGGTTTGGGCCATTTTCGAAACCATTTTGATGGCCTTTTTGGGCACGATGTCGGCCTTTATCGTGGCGCTGCCGCTCAGTTTTCTGGCCGCGCGCAATTTCATGCCACTGGGTATTTTTCGCGGGGCCGTGCGGCGCGTGTTCGACTTTGTCCGCGGGGTGGATGGGCTGATTTGGACGGTGATTCTAAGCCGCGCCTTTGGGCCTGGCCCGATGACAGGCGCTATTGCGATTGCGCTGACCGATACGGGTAGCTTTGGCAAAATGTTTTCCGAAGCCTTGGAAAATATTGATGAGAAACAAGTCGAAGGTGTCCGCTCGACGGGGGCCAACGCCCTGCAACGCGCACGGTTTGGCGTGATCCCGCAGGTGATGCCCGTGCTGCTGGCGCAAGTGTTGTATTATCTGGAATCCAACACCCGCAGCGCCACAGTGATTGGGGCGATTGTTGGCGGCGGGATTGGTTTGTTGCTGACTCAAGCGATTGTGACGCAAAAAGATTGGGAAGAGGTGGCCTATTATATGGTTCTTATTGTGCTAATGGTGATGATTATGGACAGCCTCTCTGGCTGGTTGCGCCGCAAGCTGATTAAGGGCGAGTAATGCCGAAACTCTCTGCCGATACCCCCCTTGTTCATGAGGGGTGCAAGATCGTGAATTCCACCTTTGGCGCCTATTGCGAAGTGGGTGAGCGGTCGATTGTGGTCAATTCCACCTTTGAAGATTACGCCTATTGCGACCGCATGGCCGATATTGCCAATACAACGGTGGGGCGTTTTTCCAATATCGCCGCGATGACGCGGATCGGGCCAACGGATCATCCGTATGAACATGCGGCGCAGCATCATTTTCTGTATCGCTCGTCTTATTACTGGGATGACGCCCAAGATGACCCCGATTTCTTCGCCGCCCGCGCCGCGCGGCGCACCACATTGGGGGCGGATTGTTGGATTGGCCACGGCGCGATTATCAAGCCCGAGGTAGATATCGGCATTGGCGCAATTGTAGCGAGTGGCGCTGTTGTGACCCGTGATGTCGGCCCGTTTATGATTGTTGCGGGCTGCCCCGCTGTGCCCATTCGCGGGCGGTTTGACCCCGCGATTGCCGACCGCTTGCTGGCGCTGGCGTGGTGGGACTGGGATCACGCCGCCCTGCGTTCGGCGCTGATGGATTTTAGGGCGATGAAGGCCGAGGCGTTTTTGGAAAAATATGGCGGCTGATAGCGCGCTGCGCGCAAAATTTATGGCGCGACGTCATGGGCCAATTGTCGGTAAGGGCAGGCAAAAACTTACCGCATCCGCAAACCAAGGCGGGGCAGGGATGCCCCGGGCGGGCTGCGCGCCAAGGCGCTGGGCCAGGGCCAGCGAGCGCAGATTTTCAGGTTTGATCCGCACCAACAGGCTGTCAAATCCATATGCGGCGCGCGCCCCGTCCAGATAGGCGCGGGCAGCCTCATGGGCGTAACCATGGCCTTGGTCTGCGGCGGCCCATAGCGTCCATGACATTTCGGGCGGGGAGTCGGTGCTGATTTGCAGCGCGCCGACATGGCCCAACGGGCGCATGGTTTCGCGCTCGCAAAACACCAGCCGGCCAAAGCCGCGCAATTCCCAATGGCCGATCATCGCGGCCAGTTTGTCAAAGGCGGCAGCAGGCGCAAAAGGCCCGCCCGTCATCGCGCTGTGATCACTTGTGCAATAGGCCGTATAGGCGGGCAGGTCTGCCGCATTGGGGCGGCGCAAAACAAGGCGCTGCGTGCGAAGGGCGGTCATCGCAGTCAAAGCTCTTGCGGTGCCCTTGCCCAAAGGCGGCGGGCGACCTCGCCCGATAAATGCGCGATACGGCCTGCGCAAATTGTCATTTCGACGGCATGATTTGCGGGATTGACGACCACCAGATCGGCGCGCTGGCCCTTGGCCAAACTTCCGCGATCTGTCAGACCCGCGATTTGCGCGGGCGTGGTCGAAATCATCGCCCAAGCGGCAGGCAAGCCGATCACGCCCGCCTGCGCCAAAGCAAAGGCGGCTTGCGACAGGGCTGGATAATAGTAATCTGAGACCAGCGCATCACATAGCCCCGCCTCGATCAGCGATTGGGCGGCGATATTGCCCGATTGGCTGCCGCCGCGCACCACATTGGGCGCGCCCATCAGCACAGGCTCGCCCGCATCTCGCGCCGATTGCGCGGCCACGTGAGTCGTTGGAAATTCGCAAATCCGTGCGCCGATGCCCCGAAAGAACCTGCGGATTTCCGGCGTGCCATCATCATGCGATCCCATGCTGACACCATATTGCGAAAGCTGCACCGCAAGAGTGCGCAAAGCGTCGGGCACAAGGGGTTCTTCCCTTTCGGCCTCGCGCACGATTGCCAGCATCTGCGCGGGAGTGCGGCGGGTTTGCGCGGCCCATGCGGCAAAGCGGTCGGGCTTGGCCTGGGCAAGCTCCACCGCTTCGGGCAGATGATTGTTAAAGACGACATAATCAACGCCGTAATCGCGCACGGCCCGCGCCACGCGCTCATGTGCGCCAATCACATGGGTTTCCAGACGTATTTGCACGCGGACATCGGGCAAAAGCGCGTCTTTGGCTTGCGCCAGCGCTGCCAGCAATTCAACTGTCGCCTCGCCCGAACGAAAGCCGCCCTCCCAACTCCAGCTTTGGGCGAACCAAGCGGTCGTCACGCCGTTCACAGCCAACTCATTGGCCGCCGAGAACAGCGCCCGCGCTTTGTCAAAAGGGGCTGTAGGGCGGGGGGAAAGGTGGCGCTCAAACCCATCGCCGTGCAGATCAATGATGCCCGGCAAGACCAGATAACCGCGCAAATCCACCTCGGCGGCGGGGCCATCGGTGATCACACCATCTGCCATGGTTATGGCAGAATCTTGCAAGGCACCCTCCAGCAAGATTTGGGCGCCCGTCAGGCGTAGGGGGGCGATTTTCGGCATATGCTATCCTTTGGCACGCTGGTTATTTGCTTTTGGCGAAAGATTTGTGACAGATTGGTCTTGTTCCCCGATCACCAAGGCAACGCGGTCTGCCGCGAACCAAGTTGAGCCAAATTCGATTTTTCTGCCCGAACCATCCACATTTATGGCCACGGTGCGCAGCAAGGGCGCGCCTTGCGCAAGCTGCAGGGTCAGCGCTTGCAGCGCATCGGCCAGATGGGCGGTGATCCGTGTCTCGGCGCGTGTATAATCGGTGATGCCGCAGGCCAAAAGCGCCGCCGTGACCGAAGGGTTTAGCGCCAAGCGCGGCAATAGGCCTTCGATATCGGCGGGGAAGACCGATCGAAACAAGGCAAGGGGCTGGTGATCGGCCAGCGAGATGCCTTCGATCAAATGCACCGCTTGACCTTGGGGCACGCCCAAAGCGGCAGCCTGTTCGGCGGTGGCGGGCAAGGTTTCGGCGCGGGTGATCTGGCGCGATGGCAAACGCCCCGTGGCCGCCACATTCTGGTGAAAACGCACCCGCTGGCCCAGATGATAATCGGCCATTCTTTGCGCGGCATAAACACCAGATCCGCGCCGCGCATGAACGATGCCGCTTTGGGCCAAATGCGCCAAAGCCGCCCGCACCGTATGGCGGTTCACGCCAAAGCGGCGTGATAGGGCCGCTTCGGTGGGCAGCTTATCCCCTTCGCGATAGGTGCCGCCGTCAATCTCGGCCTGAAGGGCATGGGCAATACTTTGCCAAATCGGCATTTTTTTCGGCGCAGTCATGAAAATTTCACATGCATTTTGCTTCGGCCTGTCGTAATATTTGTCTAGTTGTATAGAATACTCGACAACTTGGCAAGCTGTCTAGTGAAAGGATGTCCGATGAATGACACGCCGCCTTTGACCCGCCAAAGCTGGATGGGGCTTTTGGCCCGCGCCCCGGCCGCTGATCTGGCTGCGCTGCTGCCCGACTTGCCGGCGCATACTGCGCTGCGCCCTGCGCAAATTGGATCGATTATGGTGCAAGGGCGCACCGGCGGCGTGGGTGCGGCGTTCAACTTGGGGGAAATGACGGTCACGCGCGCCTCGGTCGAATTGGCCGAAGGCGGGGCTATTGGCCATGGCTATGTGCAGGGGCGCGGCAAGGATCATGCGCTGCGTGCAGCCCTTGTTGACGCGCTGATGCAAACCGCCCAAGCGGATCAGATTGAGGCCAAGATTTTGCAGCCCCTGCGCCATGCCGAAGCGCAGCGCCGACAAACACGCGCGGCCAAGGCTGCGGCGACGAAAGTTGAATTTTTCACCTTGGTGCGCGGAGAAGATCAATGACCCCACCCCCCGTAGAGACCTTGCGCGGCGGCTTTGCAGATGGGCCGACAGATTCGGCACATGCCTTTCGCGCCATTTTGGATGTGATGGCACGCCCCGGCACGATTGCAACCCTGCGCGGGGCCGCCCCGCCTGCGCCCATGTCGCCTGCGGCGGGGGCTGTTCTGCTGACCCTATGCGATGCGACCACGCCGCTGTTTTTGGGCGGGGCGCATGACTGCCAAGCGGTGCGCGATTGGGTCACCTTTCACTGCGCCGCGCCGCTTGTGGAGGCAAATTCTGCAAGCTTTGCTTTGGGCAGTTGGCAGGCTTTGCAGCCGGTCTCTCGCTTTTCCATTGGCCAGCCCGACTATCCCGACCGGGCGGCCACGTTGATTGTCGAAATGCCCGAATTGCGCGCCGATGGGGCATTGCTGCGCGGGCCTGGCATTGCCAAAACGGCGCAGCTTAACCTGCCTGAATTGAGCGCATTTAAAGGTAATCACGCGCTATTTCCGTTGGGGTTTGATTGCCTGTTCACCTGCGGCGCGCAGGTCGCGGGGCTGCCGCGCAGCACTAAAATAGAGGATCCCACATGTATGTCGCAGTAAAAGGGGGCGAAAAAGCCATTGATGCAGCCCATGCATGGCTGGCCGAAGAACGGCGCGGCGATGTATCGATCCATGAATTGTCTTTAGAGCAAATCAAACAGCAACTTGCCCTTGCGGTGAACCGGGTGATGGCGGAAGGGTCGCTTTTTGACGCGGATTTGGCGGCGCTGGCGATCAAACAGGCGCGCGGCGATTTGATCGAAGCGATCTTTTTGATCCGCGCCTACCGCACGACATTGCCGCGATTTGGGGCATCCTTGCCTGTTGATACAGCCGCAATGGCGGTGATCCGCCGGGTATCGGCCACCTTCAAAGATTTGCCCGGCGGCCAAATTTTGGGGCCAACTTTTGACTATACCCATCGCTTGCTGGATTTTCGCTTGGCGGCCGAGGGCGGCGACGCGGTGGCGCCTGCACCGCAAAGCAAGGCCAATCTTGAACCCGTGCCGCATGTGATGCAGATTTTAGGGCGCGATGGATTGATCCAATCCGAACCCGCTGGCGACACCGCCCCCCCCGATCTGACACGCACGCCCATGGAACTGCCCGCCGTGCGGCCTTTGCGCCTGCAAGCGCTGACGCGGGGGGATGAAGGGTTTATTCTATCGCTGGCCTATTCTACCCAGCGCGGCTATGGGCGCACCCATGCCTTTGTCGGCGAATTGCGCATCGGCCTTGTCGCCGTGCAGATGGAGATTCCCGAATTGGGTTTTGCCATTGATATCGGCGAAATTGAATTGACCGAATGCGAAACAGTCAATCAATTCACCGGCAGCAAGACCGAGCCTGCCCAATTCACCCGCGGCTATGGGCTGGTTTTTGGGCAATCCGAACGCAAAGCGATTGCGATGTCTTTGGTCGATCGCGCCTTGCGTTGGCGCGAGTTGGGCGAGGATGATGTCGGCGCCCCCGCGCAGGACGAAGAATTTGTTTTGATGCATGCCGATAATGTTCAAGCCACGGGGTTTCTTGAACATATAAAACTGCCCCATTATGTGGATTTTCAGGCAGAATTGGAACTGATCCGCCGCCTGCGCCGCGCCGCCGATAGCGCGGGGGAGGCGGCAGAATGACCGTTTTTGCCCTGCGCGCTATTGTTTTTGACATTGGCAATGTTTTGGTCAATTGGGATGCCCGCTGCGCCTTTCGCCCAGAGCTGGGCGATGACGGCGCCATCGATAACTTTCTAGAGCGCTGCGATTTTTTCGCGCGCAACCTGCGGGCAGATGCTGGCGCGCTTTGGGCGGATTTGGCGGATGAAATCGACGACCCCAAGGACCGCGCCCTTTTTGCCGCCTATCCGTCACGATTTGCCCAATGCATCGCATCGACCATCGAAAGCAGTTGGGAGGCCATGGCGCAGTTGCGCGAGGCGGGCTTTTTCATCCACGCGATCACCAATTGGTCGGTAGAAACTTGGCCCATTGGCGTGGCGTGCCACCCGCGCTTGGGCTCGGCCTTTGGGGTGACGATCGTGTCGGGCCGTGAAGGGGTTATCAAACCCGATCCGCGCATTTTTTCGGCCCTGTGCAGCCGCACGGGTCTGGCGCCGCGCGAATGCCTTTTCATCGATGACAGCGCCAAAAACATCGCGGGCGCGCGCGATTTTGGCATGGATGTCATTCACTTCACCGGGCCGTCCGCTTTGCAGGCAGGTCTTGAACAGCGGGGGCTCTTATGAGCGATCAAGCCTATAACTTTGCCTATCTGGACGAAGACACCAAACGCATGATTCGCCGCGCCATTTTAAAGGGCGTCGCCATTCCGGGATATCAAGTGCCTTTTGCCAGCCGTGAGATGCCCATGCCCTATGGCTGGGGCACGGGCGGTGTCCAAGTGACCGCAGCCTGCTTGACGCCCAATGATGTGCTCAAGGTCATCGACCAAGGCGCAGATGATACAACCAATGCCGTGTCGATCCGAAAATTCTTTCAGCGCACGGCGGGCGTTGCGGTGACTCAGGTCACCCAAGAGGCCAGCATCATCCAAACCCGTCACCGCATTCCGGAAACACCACTGACGGCGGGGCAGATTTTGGTCTATCAGGTGCCGATCCCCGAACCGTTACGCTTTCTAGAGCCGCGCGAGACCGAGACGCGCAAGATGCATGAACTCGAGGAATACGGGCTGATGCATGTCAAACTATACGAAGATATCGCACGCCACGGGCAAATTGCCACGTCTTACGCCTACCCTGTCAAGGTCGAGGGGCGCTATGTGATGGATCCTTCGCCTATTCCAAAATTTGACAATCCCAAATTATCGGGCAGCGCCGCGCTGCAATTGTTTGGCGCTGGGCGCGAGCAGCGCATCTACGCACTGCCCCCCTTTACGCAGGTGGTCAGTCTGGATTTTGACGATCATCCGTTCACGCCCTCTAAGGCAGATCACGCTTGCGATCTATGCGATGCCAAAGACAGCTATTTGGACGAGGTCATCACCGATGATCGCGGCGGGCGAATGTTTGTGTGTTCGGACACTGATTTTTGCGCAACGCGGCGCATGGGCGGGCATGTGGGGCGCCTTGGGGCAACCGATCAGGGAAAAGAGGCATGAAGATGATGGAAAGCATGGCCGCCCGCCCATTGTTGCAAGTCGAGGGCATTGCAAAATTCTACGGCGCGCGCATTGGCTGCACAGATGTTTCTTTTGATTTATTCCCGGGCGAAGT
>CAXNIF010000037.1:0-9273 GCA_964202345.1 Cypionkella sp. | reverse complement strand
CGCCGCGCGCAAGTCCAGTTGCCCGCCGGCGCGGGGGCAGCAAAACAGCCGCGCGCCCGCCTTTGCCCAAGCCTCTATCTTTTCAGGCGGGGCAGTGTCGCCGTGCAGCAGCCACAGCGGGGCCTCGGGGATGCTTTGGGCCAATTTATGGCCCAGCGGCAGGCGCAACACACTGTCCACCACCACGCGCACGGGTTGGCGCATATCGCCAAGCCCCCGCACTGTAAGCATAGGATCATCCACCACCGCCGTGGTGGATCCCACCATCACCGCATCATGCATCGCGCGCAGCGCATGAACTTGGGCGCGGGCAGGGGGGGCGGTGATCCACTGGCTTTCCCCGCTGGCTGTGGCAATGCGCCCGTCCAAACTGGCCGCAAGTTTCAGCGTCACCATGGGCACGCCGTGCAAGATACGTTTGAAAAACCCTGCATGGGCCGCGCACGCCTGATCGGCCAGCGCGCCGATACTGACGCCAATGCCCGCCGCGCGCAGCATCTGCGCACCCCGCCCCGCCACGCGCGGATCGGGGTCTTGCACCGCAAAGCTGACATGGGCCACCCCCGCGGCAATCAGGGCATTGGCGCAAGGCGGTGTTTGGCCCTGATGGGCGCAAGGCTCTAGGGTGACATGGGCCGTGGCGCCCCGCGCGTGCGGTCCCGCCTCGGCCAGCGCCATCACTTCGGCATGGGGCCGCCCGCCCAATTGCGTCCAGCCCCGCCCCAAAATGCGCCCGTCTTTTTCCACGACACAGCCCACGAAAGGATTGGGCCAAACCTGCCCCATGCCCCGCGCCCCAAGGCGCAAAGCATGGGCCATATGGGTGGCCAGATCGCTCACTCGTCTGGGGTGGGACTTGGCCGCAGTTCCGAAACGAAACGGTCGAAATCATCCGCAGCCTGAAAGTTTTTATAGACGCTGGCAAAGCGCACATAGCCCACGGTATCAATCCGTGCGAGGCTTTCCATCACGATCTCACCGATGATCTTTGACGAAATATCGGTATCGCCCAAGGATTCCAGCCGCCGCACAATGCCTGAAATCATTTGGTCAATGCGTTCAGGGTCAATGGGGCGCTTTTGCATGGCGATGCGGATCGAGCGTTCCAATTTGCTGCGGTCAAAATCTTCGCGCTTGCCCGATGATTTGACAACCACCAAATCCCGCAACTGCACGCGCTCATAGGTGGTAAAGCGCCCACCGCACGCGGGACAAAAGCGGCGGCGGCGAATGGATACATGATCCTCTGCGGGGCGGCTGTCTTTCACTTGCGTGTCAACATTACCGCAAAATGGGCAGCGCATGGGCGTGCTCCTTGGTTGATAGGTTTCCTGCCTGGTTCCCGATGTGCCTCGGGATTACGCTATACATAGCCCGTGTGCCCCAGCCTTGGCCAGAAATCTTTGCACGCCCCCTAGATATAGATGAAAAGTGTTGCGGAAAGGATTCAGTTGGCCCAAATGGGCGGCGCACTACATGTTGACGCGCCCCGCCATGCAGGCCAATCTAAGCGCCAACAGCAAAGGTGCCGCTATGACCCATCCCTCCTATAATCAACCCCTAGGCGGCAATAGCATGCCCCGCTTTGGCGGGCCTGCCACGATGATGCGCCTGCCCACCCAAGACACGGCGGCGGGGCTGGATGCCTGCTTTATTGGGATTCCGATGGATATTGGCACCTCTAACCGGCCCGGCACACGCCTTGGCCCGCGCCAAATTCGCGATGAAAGCCGTATGCTGCGCCACTATAACATGGGGACGGGGGCCGCGCCTTTTGATCGGATGCAGGTGGCCGATATTGGCGATGTGCCGATCAATACCTTTGATTTGAAGAAATCGGTGGCCATCATCGCCGATTACTACCGCGCGGTTTTGGCCCATGGCGTGATGCCCCTGACCTTGGGCGGCGATCATACGCTGACATGGCCGATTTTGCAGGCGATGCGCGACACATACGGCCCCGTGGCCTTAGTTCATATAGATGCCCATTCCGACACCAACGAACATATGTTTGGCGAAACCGTGGCCCATGGCTGCCCCTTTCGCCGCGCCTGGGAGGATGGTTGCCTGCAAAATGACAAAGTGTTCCAAATCGGTTTGCGCGGGTCGGGCTATAGCGCGCATGATTTTGATTGGGGCCGCAGCAAAGGTTGGCGGGTGGTTCAGGCCGAAGAGTGCTGGCACAAATCCCTTAGCCCGTTGATGGCCGAGGTGCGCGCCGTCATTGGCGATGCGCCGTGCTATCTGTCTTTTGACATCGACAGCCTAGACCCCGCCTTTGCCCCCGGCACCGGCACCGTGGAAGTGGGCGGTTTGACCACCATTCAGGGGCTAGAGATCATTCGCGGTTGCAACGGGCTGAACCTGATTGGCGGCGATCTGGTCGAAGTTTCGCCCCCCTATGACCCTTCGGGCAATACGGCGATGATCGCGGCGAATTATCTTTACGAGATGCTATGTGTCTTGCCCAATCGCCGCTAAGGTGCCGCAAGGCTTTGCGCGATCATCGCGACTTGTTCGCTGACCGATAGGGTGATCGGCACTGCAAGCGCGGCGTCGGGGGGCGGGATTTCTAGGGTTTGAAATTGGCTTTCCAGCAATTGGGCCGGCATGAAATGTCCCGCCCGCCCGGACATGCGTGCGGCAATCAGATGGGCTGGCCCCGAAAGATGCACAAAGCGCACAGGCCCGCCCGCCCCCGCACAAAGATGGTCGCGGTAGCTGCTGCGCAGCGCCGAAGCCGCCACCACAAGGGGAGCGTCTTGGTGCAGCGCTTGCGCGATCAGGCCCAGCCATCCCCAGCGGTCTTGGTCGGTCAGCGGCTGGCCCGCGCGCATTTTGGCGATGTTTTCGGGGCTGTGGAAATCATCCCCATCGCGAAAGGCCACGCCCAGATGATCGGCCAAGGCCCGCCCCACAGTGGATTTCCCCGCACCCGACACCCCCATCACCACAAGGCGCAAGGGCGCCTCACCGCGATCAGGCGCGCCCAGCGCCGCATCAGAGAGTTGCTTTTGCATCATGCTCAAATGTCGCCCAAGCCCATGCCTGAAAATAAAGGGTTGCAGGTTAGGGGCTTTAGCCCCCCGCAAGCGTGCCGCCCCTTGCCTTACCCATCAATCTTGGCGGCGATCAGGGCAATGGCCTGTTGATAGACCGTGGCCGCGTTCCATTCGTTCAAAACGGCAAAATTAGGCTGGCCTTCTGCGTAACCTTGCCCCGCTTGCCAGCCTTTGGCACGCAGATAATTCGCGGTCGAGGCCAGCGCATCCACGGTGTTGTTCAAATCAATCACCCCGTCGCCATTGCCATCCACCCCATAGGTCAGCGCATTGCCCGGCAAGAATTGCGTGTGCCCCCACTCGCCATGTTTCGCGCCGATGCTGTCTTGGGTGATGCTGCCTTGATCCACCAATTTCAGCGCGCCGATCAGATGGGGGCGAAAGAAATCGCTGCGGCGGCAATCAAAGGTCAGCGTGGCAATTGCCGAGACGATTTTGCTATCGCCCATGAAATTGCCAAATCCTGTTTCCATGCCGTGAATGGCAATCAACACGCCCGCAGGCACGCCAAAGGCTGTCTCGAGACTGTCGTAAAAGGCCGCATTTTTGGCGCGCCGCGCCTTGCCCATCGAGGCGATGTCATTCGCCCCGCGCAAGCGCAAAAACTCATCGAGGGGGTATTTAAAGCTTTTTTGGTTACGGTCAGCCGAGATGGTGCCCGTGGAGTAACTTGTGCCCGCCAAGGCCGCAAGTCCCGTTGCCCCCACACCTTCGGCGGCGGCCATTGCGGCGAAATCGGCTTTCCAAGCGTCATATCCCGCGGCTGTATCGCTGCAGTTGGCGGCAAAAGAAACGGCGGGCAGCACGCATAGGCCAAACAGCCCCAAAGCGCGCCGCACGGGGCGCATAAAATCTGTATTTTTGTCACTGGCGATCATGCCGCACCTCCCAAATTTCTGTCATTCTGGCCTGTGTTGCCGCGCCGCGCAATGGCGCTTTGGGCTATGTTGCCAAAGTTATGCGCCCGCGCCGCGCAGAACTTCGGCGATACGGGCCAAAGCGGGGGTGAAGGGGGCGGTTTTTCGCCAAACCATGCCGATATGGCGCTGCGGTCTTGGCGCGGCAAAGCGTTGGATGCAGATATTCGCGGCCCGCGTTTCAACAGGCACGGCCATGTCAGGGATCAGCGTCACCCCCATGCCCGCACTGACCATCTGCACCAAGGTCGTCAACCCAGAGCCATCCATCACTTCGCGGGGGCTGGCATTGGCGCTGATCGCGCAAAAAGCCAAGGCTTGGTCACGAAAACAATGCCCTTCCTCCAGCAGCAACAGCCGCATCTCGCGCAGATCATGCGGGCTTGGCACCGGGTGCCCTGCTTCGGCGGCAGGGCGCACCAGCACAAAGTCTTCGGAAAACAGCGGCGCTTCGGTGAGATCGGGCACGCGCATCGGCAAGGCGATGATCGCGGCGTCCAGCCGCCCATCTTGCAAATCGGCCAGCAAGGTCTGCGTCATCGCCTCGCGCAGGTTCACCTCGAGCCCCGCAAAAGTTGTCTGCATCAAGCGCATCATCTGGGGCAGGTAATAGGGGGCGACGGTGGGAATCACACCCAGCGCCAAACGGCCGCCCAAACTGGCCACCATCCCGCCGCCCGCGCGCCCATCATGGCTGCGCGCGCGCACAAAATCCCCCAGCCCATCGACATCGCGCAAAATCGCGCGGGCGCGCTCGGCAAAACCTTGGCCAAAATGGGTCAGGCGCAACCCTTTGGGGCTGCGTTCAAACAATTGCGCGGGCAAGCCTGCCTCTAACTCTTTGATTTGCATGGAAAGCGCGGGTTGCGATATGGCACAACTATCAGCGGCCAGCCCAAAATGCCCATGTCGCGCCAAAGCGTCAAAATAACGTAACTGTTTTAGCGTAAGGTTTTTCATAAGACTTTCTTATCACCCATATCAATTTATTCAACTTATCTTAAGTGACTGGCCGTGCTAAGACAAAAGGCGATGGCGCGCCTGACCTGCGCCCCATGTTGAAACCGCATTCAAGGAGAGCGATTGATGGACGGACGCGACACCCCAGAGGGCATTTGCCCCGTGGCCCATGGCGGCAATACCCAAACCCAAAATGCGGTGCAGGCCTGGTGGCCCAAAACGCTGAACCTTGATATTTTGCACCAGCATGACGATAAGTCCAACCCTTTGAAAGGGTTAAATTATCGCGCCGAAGTGCAAAAGCTGGACTATGCCGCGCTGAAGGCCGATATGCACGCGCTATTGACCGACAGCCAGCCCTGGTGGCCCGCAGATTGGGGCCATTACGGCGGTTTGATGATCCGCATGGCGTGGCACTCGGCGGGGTCTTACCGCGTGCAGGACGGGCGCGGCGGGGCAGGGCATGGCAATATCCGCTTTGCCCCTCTGAACAGCTGGCCCGACAACGCCAATCTTGACAAGGCGCGCCGCCTGCTATGGCCGCTTAAGCGCAAATATGGCACCAAAATCTCTTGGGCCGATTTGATTATTTTGGCAGGCACTGTGGCCTATGAAAACATGGGGCTGAAAACCTTTGGCTTTGCGCTGGGGCGCGATGATATTTGGGCGCCTGAAAAGGATGTTTATTGGGGATCAGAAACCGAATGGCTGGCCCCCTCGGAAAACCGCTATGGCGATTTGTCAGACGCGAGCACCTTGGAAAACCCGCTGGCGGCGGTGCATATGGGGCTGATCTATGTGAACCCCGAAGGCGTGAACGGCAATCCCGACCCTGCCCGCACCGCCCTGCATGTGCGCGAGACCTTCGCCCGCATGGCGATGAATGACGAAGAAACAGTGGCCCTGACCGCCGGCGGCCACACGGTGGGCAAGGCCCATGGCAATGGCAATGCCGCCAATCTTGGCCCCGCCCCCGAAGGCGCAGACATTGCTGAAGCAGGTCTTGGCTGGATGAACCACACCACCCGCGATATAGGCCGCGACACGGTGACTTCGGGGATTGAGGGCGCGTGGACGACCCACCCAACCAAATGGGATATGGGCTATTTCAAACTGCTGTTCGGTTATGAATGGGAGCTGACAAAATCCCCTGCAGGCGCGCATCAGTGGCAGCCCATCGGGATCAAGCCCGAAGATATGCCCGTCGATGTCGAAGACCCTTCGCGCCGCGTGATGCCCATGATGACCGATGCCGATATGGCGATGAAGGTGGATCCGATCTACAACGCGATTTGCCGCAAATTCATCGCAGACCCTGCCGCCTTTGACGATGCCTTTGCCCGCGCTTGGTTCAAGCTGACCCACCGCGACATGGGCCCGCAGGCGCGCTATATCGGGCCAGATGCCCCCAAAGAACTGCTGATTTGGCAAGACAATGTGCCCGCAGGCAACGCGAGGTATGACGTGGGCGCAGCCCGCGCGCTGATCGCGGGCGCTGGCCTGTCCGTTGCCGATATGGTGGCAACGGCGTGGGATTCTGCCCGCACCTTCCGCCAATCCGACTATCGCGGCGGCGCAAACGGCGCGCGCATCCGCCTTGCCCCGCAAAAGGATTGGGAAGGTAACGAGCCCGCCCGCCTTGCCCGCGTTCTGGCCGTGCTGGAACCGATTGCCGCCGCGATGGGCGCTTCGGTGGCGGATATGATTGTCTTGGCGGGCAATCTGGGCGTGGAGCAGGCAGCCAAGGCCGCAGGGTTTACGGTCAGCGTTCCGTTCACGCCTGGGCGCGGCGATGCCACGCAGGAACAAACCGATGCCGATAGCTTTGCGCATCTGGAACCTGTCGCCGATGGTTTCCGCAACTGGGAGAAAAAATCCTACGCCGTGCAGCCCGAAGAAATGCTGTTGGATCGCGCGCAATTGATGGGCCTGACCGCGCCCGAAATGACCGCGCTGATTGGCGGCTTGCGGGTGATGGGCGCGAACCATGGCGGCAGCAAACACGGGGTGTTCACCCAGCGCCTGGGCCAATTGACGAATGACTTTTTCGTCACGCTGACCGACATGAGCTATACGTGGAAAGCCACGGGGCGCAACAGCTATAACATCGTGAACCGCGCCACGGGCAAGACCGATTACACCGCCACCCGCGCCGATTTGGTGTTTGGCTCCAACAGCATCTTGCGCGCCTATGTCGAGGTTTACGCCTGCGATGACGGCACCGAAAAGCTGGTGCAAGATTTCGTCGCGGCTTGGGCCAAGGTGATGAACGCAGATCGGTATGATCTGGCGTAAATTGCGGGGATGAAGGAGCAAAAGCGCGGGGGGCGATGCCTGCCGCGCTTTTTGTATTTCACCAATCGGGCTGGGGGCTGCTTGGCTGCGCTATATCGCCCAATTGATCGGCCAAAGCCTTTGGCAAAGCCTGCCGAAACCTGTCATCCAAAGGAAACTGCGGCAAACGTTCGGCAATCAACCGCAGCACAATATCCGCCTGCTGGCGATCGCGGATTTTCTTTTGCCCATCCCGATCGCTGCGCTGCGACAGCCACAGCTTATGCACCGCCCAAAAGCGTGGATCGGGGCAGCGCATAGGGGCCGCAAATCCGCGCAAATCGGGCACGATCACCTCGACAACGGGGGCGTTGACCAGCCATTGTAATCCAACCAAAGGCGCGGGGCTGATATCTCCTCCAACCAAGGGGTCTGCCCCCGGCATAGGGCGAAAGGTGGGCGATGGTTCGGGGCGCACAAATTCGACCATATAGCCTTTGTCATTGGTCAGCCGAAAATCCATCGTGCTGCGCGCCTGAAAGGTTTTATCAACCGATTGCTGCAACAGACGCGACAGGCCAATCATTTCGCCCGTTTCCGCCAGAAGGCGCAGGCGATTGCGATCATCGACCAGAATATCAACATCGCCCGTTGCGGTGGACGCGGCGTTGAACGTGACACCCGCCAAGCTTTCATAGGCATAAAGCGCTGTTGTGCCAATAACGCGCACCGAGGCCGATTTGTCATGTATCCGCAGGGCGCGCAGCGTTTTGGCCGCCATTTCGGGCAAGCGGCCCGCGTTCAGGGATCGCAAAACGGCGGCTTGTTGGTTGATCTGCCCTGATAGCACGGTCAAACGGGCGGTATTGGCATCGCGCCCTGCGTGAAAGGTTCCATGCACCGCTTCCGTATCGGGGCCGCGCAGCCCAAGTGATTTGACCACGCCGCGTTTGCGACGATACAGATATTCGCGCCCATTGCGCCATTCAAACCCCATCGATCCCAAAAAACTATGCCTGCGCAGATCATCGGCAGCAATCCACGCCTGCCAAAGCTGGGCCATATCCACCCGTTCGCGGAGGGTTCTTGCGTCTAACTCATTGTAATTCATCATTTTGGTATTGAAATCCAAAAATTATCACGCCTTAATACCAAATATAACATTTTCAGATATTTAAGCAAATGAATTGGCACTTTTGGCCTGCGCGCTGCGATTGGCGTGTTACCAAAATGCGGGGAAATTGGCTGTTCACCGTGGTAGGCCCGGAGGGACTCGAACCCCCAACCAAGGCGTTATGAGCGCCCTGCTCTAACCAATTGAGCTACAGGCCCCCGAGGGAGCGGCTATTGGCGTTTGACTAAGGCCAACAGGGGGCTTGGTCAAGCCATCGCTTGCGCCTTTTCAATCTTGCCGTGCTGCGCTATCCCGCAAGGGCGATTCCCCCAACTGCGAGGCACCCCATGAGCGATAGCGAACACAAAGGGCATGGCACCCCAGCCAAGGGCCACAATGGCCTAACCTATGCCGAGGCGGGGGTGGATATTGATGCGGGCAATGCTTTGGTCGAACGGATCAAGCCCGCCGCCAAGCGCACGGCGCGCTCGGGGGTGATGTCGGGGCTGGGGGGCTTTGGCGCGCTGTTTGATCTAAAGGGGGCGGGGTATACTGACCCCATCCTTGTCGCCGCCACCGACGGTGTGGGCACCAAGCTGCGCATTGCCATTGATACGGGCCATGTCGATACCATTGGCGTCGATCTGGTCGCCATGTGCGTCAATGATCTGGTCTGCCAAGGGGCCGAGCCTTTGTTTTTCCTAGACTATTTCGCCACAGGCAAGCTGGATGTGGATCAGGCCACCCGTATTATCAACGGGATTGCTGCGGGGTGCGAGGCGTCGGGCTGCGCATTGATTGGCGGCGAGACGGCTGAGATGCCTGGCATGTACACGCAAGGCGATTTTGACCTTGCAGGCTTTGCCGTGGGCGCGATGGAGCGGGGGGCGGATTTGCCCAGCGGCGTGGCAAAGGGCGATGTCATCCTTGGCCTTGCCTCAAATGG
>CAXNIF010000036.1:0-9495 GCA_964202345.1 Cypionkella sp. | reverse complement strand
CTATCCGTGGGCGCCAATTTGGCCTTTGGCTTGCATCCATCGGTCAAGCCGCGCGGCGCGCGGCGCGCCGCAGTGGCGCAGGCGCTTGAAATGGCGGGGCTTTGCGGCATGCAAAACCGCGATCCCGCCACGCTATCGGGCGGAGAGCGCGCCCGCGTTGCCTTGATGCGCAGCCTGCTGGCCAGGCCAAAAGCGATTCTCTTGGACGAGCCGTTTTCCAAATTGGACAGCGCCTTGCGCGCAGAGTTTCGCGCCTTTGCCTTTGGCCATATCAAGGCCAGAGGGATCCCCGCCCTCATGGTAACGCACGATCAAAGTGATATCGTCGGCATTGATGGCCCCGTCATTAAACTGGGCTAGTGGCGATAATAGTCTCGATACCACGCCACGAATTGGGCAATGCCGTCTTTGATCTGGCTATGCGAAAGATCACCGATCAGTGCCTGAAGCAAACTGGCATCGGCCCAAGTTTGCGGCACATCACCCGCCTGCATGGGCAACATATTGCAAACCGCTTTGCGCCCTGTGGCCAGTTCTATTGCTGCGATAAACTCCATCAGGGGAACTGCCACCGAATTGCCAATATTCACAATGCGAAAAGGCGCGATGGGCGATAGGCTGTCGCCTGGGATAGGTTGGCGCGGTTTTGTGTCGGGGACCACGTCCATCAATCGGCAAATCGCGGATACCAGATCGTCGATATAGGTGAAATCGCGGCGCATTTGGCCTTGGTTGTAAACGTCGATCGGACTGCCTTGCAAAATCGCTTTGGTGAATTTGTGCAAGGCCATATCGGGGCGTCCCCATGGGCCATAAACGGTGAAAAAGCGAAACATAGTGATCGGCAGATCATAAAGATGCGCATAGCTATGGGCCATGGCTTCGCCCGCTTTTTTGGTGGCGGCATAAAAGCTCAGCGGATGATCGGTTTGGCTGGTTTCGACAAAGGGAATGGACTCGCTGGCCCCATAAACCGACGATGTCGAGGCCAGCAGCATATGCGCAGGCGGGTGGGCACGGGCAGCCTCTAAAAGTTCAAAAGTGCCACAAATATTTGCAGTCAAATAGCTGCGTGGCTGATCGATAGAATAACGCACGCCTGCTTGGGCAGCCAGATGCACAACAACTTGGGGGCGATGGGCGGCAAATAAATCCATCATTTGCCCTTGGTCGGCAATATCGCCCAAAATCGCCGAAAAACGCGGGTTGCGCGTTAAAATTTCTTGGCGATCTTGTTTCAGCTTGACGTCATAATAAGGGGAGAGGTTATCAATACCGATAACACGCCAGCCCGCGGCCAAAAGGCTTTGGCACAGATGGAAACCGATAAATCCCGCAGAACCCGTCACCAGAGCAAGGCGTTCTTTGGCCGTGGTTGTCATCTGTGCAATCATTTCTTTTCCAGGTTACGCATCGCCGTTTTGTCACAGCGGCTAGCTCCTTTCTAGTGGCAAAAGCCCCAGCCGTGGCCTCGGATGACCGAAAACATCGCCCAACTTGCTGCCAAAAGCGCGGCGTTTCATAAAACAGCCACTTTGGGGCTAACGATAGCGGCGGAACAAACGGGTTTGGGTATATAGCTCCTCAAGGCGCTTCATGCGCGCCTCGGTCACATCCCAAGTCAGGGCTTGCACAGCAGCCAAGAGCGATTCAACCAGCAACATCAGGGTGATATTGCTGTCCCATGCCGAGGGCGCCTCAATATGGCAAGGCAGTACAAAGGCGGCAAAATCCGCGGCGGGTGATACCCAACGATCCGTGATAAGCACCACCTCTGCCCCTTGGCCACGGGCCATTTCAGCGGCTTGGAGAACGGCGTTTTCATAGCGGCGAATGTCAAAAATCACCAAAACATCCCCTGCCTTCATATCCAGCATCGCAGGAGGCCAAGCATTGGACATGTCAGACAGGAGCAAGACATCGGGCCGGATCACTTTCATCAAGCTGACAAAATAATCCGCCATCGCATGGGTGATACGCCCGCCAATGGCGAAAACGCGCCGCGACGGATCGGCCAGCAAGTCCGCAACAGCGTTGAATTTTTCGGGGTCGATTTGGGCGATGGTTGCCGCAATGTTTTCCATCACCGATGTCGAAAAACTATTCAAAACATGGGTCTTTTCTATGCGATCGACACGCGCAGGTTTCGAAAGTGGGGCCATCAACATTGCCTCAACTTGTCCGCGCAGCGCACGTTGGAAATCGGGGTATCCACGATAGCCCAGCTTTTGCACCATCCGAACCACCGTGGGGGATGACACCGCCGCAGCCCGCGCCAAAGCCGTGATCGACCCCAGCGCGGCCACAGGGTAATTGGACAGAATATGCGCCGCCAATTGCCGCTCTGCCCGCGTTAAATCAGGCAAGGCAAGGCGCATCTCTTCATCCATTGGCACGGGAATGTTCATTTGACCTCGATTTCTGAAAGAATTGCTACAGGAAACTTTCAAAAGAAACAATCTTGACAGGTGCCCCCCCTTGCGTGACCTTTGCTGGCAAGATCGCTGTCCATCACAAGGAGTTTCTTTGCGCCATGCGCTACGCAGATTTGATCAGCGCCATCGAGCTGCACCAAAGTATCGCGCGCGATTTTCGCGGGGCCAATTGATATGGGCGCTTTGCCCCGCCCCCTTATTGGATTTGTGCGCCATGTGGATCGGCTGAATTATGGCCTAGGGCGCGTGGCCATGTATTTGCTTTTTGTGCTTATGGCCGTTTTGTTATGGTCGTCCTTGTCAAAAACATTTTTCAATCCCTCGCTTTGGACATTGGAAATGGCGCAATTCATCATGGTGGCCTATTTTATTTTGGGCGGGCCATATGCGATGCAAATGGGCGCACATGTGCGGATGGATTTGTTTTATGCGCAACAAAGCCCGCGCCGCCGTGCGCTGTGGGATGCCTTTACGATCTTCACCTTGATCTTTTATTTGGGGGTGATGGTTTGGGGCGCTTGGGATAGCTTTTCTTATTCCCTTAGCTTGACATGGGATGGATTCATCCCCGAATTGGGCAGGTTAGAGCGCAGCGCAACGGCGTGGCGTCCCTATTTGTGGCCGATCAAACTGCTGATGCTTTTGGGATTTGTCATGATGCTGCTGCAATGCATCGCCGCCCTGATCCGCGATATCGCCAAAATTCGGGGTGAGGACATCTGATGCCACAAGAAATGATCGCCCTATTGATGTTTTCGACCATGCTGCTGCTGATGATGACGGGGCAGCGCGTGTTTGGTTTGATCGGCTTTGTCGCTGTGCTTGCGTCTATTTCCCTTTGGGGCGCGGGCGGGCATACGATGGGTTTTTCTGCCGCGATGAAGCTGATGAAATGGTATCCGCTGATCAGCCTGCCGATGTTTGTTTACATGGGCTATGTGATGAGCGAATCGCGCCTTGCCGATGATCTGTATCGCATGTTCCATGTCTGGTTTGGTCGAATCCCGGGTGGGCTGGCGATGGGCACGGTTTTGCTGATGGTTTTGATTTCGGCAATGAATGGGCTGTCGGTGGCGGGTATGGCGATTGGCTCGACCATTGCCTTGCCCGAACTGCTGCGGCGCGGCTATGACAAGCGCATGGTGACGGGGGTCATTCAAGCGGGCTCTAGCCTTGGGATCTTGATTCCGCCTTCGGTGGTTTTGGTGCTTTATGCCATGATCGCCCGCGCCCCCGTATCCGAGTTGTGGCTGGCTGGCGTGATGCCGGGGCTGCTGATGGCGGGAATGTTTATCGCCTATATCGCGATTCGTAGCGCCATTCAGCCGCAGCTTGCCCCTGCCCTCTCGGCCCAAGAGCGCGCGCAGATTACCTGGGGCGAGAAGATTTCCACCCTAAAGGCGGGGCTTTTGCCCTTTGCAATTTTTGCGGCCATGATGGTGCCTTTTATCAATGGCTACACCAGCCTTGTTGAAAGCAGCGTGATTGGCGTGGCCACGACGGTGGCGGCGGCGGCGCTGAAGCGTCGCTTTACCCGCGCCGTTTTTGAAAACGCCACGCGCAACACCTTGGGCATTTCAGTGATGTTCATGTGGGTGATTTTGGCCGCCCTCGCCTTTGGCGCGGTGTTTGACGGGCTGGGCGCGGTCAAGGCGATTGATTCATTCTTCACCGAAAAAATGGGGCTTAGTCCTTGGACGATCTTGATTATGATGCAACTGTCCTTTTTGGTGATGGGGATGTTCTTGGATGACACGGCCATGCTTGTCATCGTGGCCCCCCTCTATGTGCCGCTGGTGGCGCGGCTGGATTTGGGGATTCCGCCCGATCAAGTGCTGATATGGTATGGCGTTCTTTACACGATCACCTGCCAAATCGCCTATTTGACGCCGCCCTTTGGCTATAACCTATTTTTGATGCGCGCTTTTGCGCCGCCAGAAATCTCGATGGGGGATATTTACCGCTCTGTCACGCCATTTGTTTTTGTGATGGTGGCGGTTTTAGCCCTAATTATGGCATTTCCAAACATCGCGCTTTGGTTGCCCAATCTAATCTACCCCAACTGACCCAAATGACAGGGGAAAACCCCTGCATATTCCACCCAACCTAGGAGGCTACCATGACAACCAGACGTTCCTTTCTGACCAAAGGCGCCCTTGCTGGCGCTGCAACCCTTGCCGCACCAGCCGTGGCCCGCGCCCAAGACGTTATCAAATGGCGCATGCAAACCTATGCGGGCGCAGCGCTGGGCGAGCAAGTGGTCAAGCCCGCCGTAGAGGCCTTTAATCGTATGGCCGCTGGGCAAATGGAAATCGAACTTGCCTATGCCGATCAATTGGTTCCCACGGGCGAGCTGTTTCAGGCGATGCAAAACGGCACCATTGATTGCGTCCAATCCGATGATGACAGCATGGCTTCGCCCACCGAAGTGACGGTGTTTGGCGGCTATTTCCCACTGGGGCTGCGCTATTCGCTGGACGTGCCTGCGCTGTTTAACAAATACGGGCTCAAGCAGATTTGGGAAGACGAATATGCCGCTGTCGGGATCAAACATATTTCGGCAGGGGCATGGGATCCGTGCCACTTTGCGACCAAGGACCCGATCAATTCGCTGGCAGATTTGCAGGGCAAGCGGGTGTTCACCTTCCCAACGGCGGGCCGTTTCCTGACGCAATTTGGCGTGGTTCCCGTCACCTTGCCATGGGAAGATATCGAAGTCGCCATGCAAACGGGCGAATTGGACGGCATCGCATGGTCGGGCATCACCGAAGTCTACACGGTGGGCTGGTCAAATGTGACCAATTACTTCTTGACCAACAACATCTCGGGCGCATGGATTGGCCATTTCTTTGCCAATATGGATCGCTGGAACGCCCTGCCGCCCCACCTACAAGAAATGCTGGCCACCTGCTTTGAGCAATCGCATTACCACCGCCAGCACTGGTATTGGGCTGGCGAAGCTGACCTGCGTCTGAACGGCGGCAAGCTGCAACTGACGACCATCCCCGATGAGGAATGGAAAACTGTTGAAGATGCCGCCATCAAATTCTGGGATGAAATCGCCGCCGAATCCGAGGTCAAGGCCAAGGTCGTCGCGATTTTCAAACAGTATAACGATGTGATGCAAAAAGCGGGCCGCCCCTATCGCTTTGGGTGATGATTGCAAACAGGGTGGGCGCATAGCCCACCCTTCCTGCCGGAGGCCAAGATGCTAACTCATATCACCGCGCGCGCCCCGCGTGCAGATTGCTGGCCCCGCAAGCCCGAATTTGGCGGGGCAAAAGGACAAGGCCACACGCGCTTTTGAACCCAGCCCCTAGGGGCAAAATGAAACGATATGAATGAGGGCAAGATGCCTGGAAATCTAACACTCGCCGAATTGAAAACCGCTGTAAAGAATGGCGAAATTGACACTGTGGTTGTGGCCATGATCGATTTGCAAGGCCGCATGATGGGCAAACGTTTTCACGCGCAATTCTTTGTTGATGGCGGCCATACAGAAACCCATTGCTGCAACTATTTGCTGGCCGTGGATATGGAAATGAACCCCGTGCCGGGCTATAAATCGGCAGGCTGGTCGCAAGGCTATGGCGATTACGCGCTGCGCCCCGATATGGCCACCTTGCGCCGTATTCCTTGGCTTCCAGCCACGGCCTTGGTCTTGGGTGATTTGGTCGATCACCACACGGGGGTCGATATTCCAATTTCCCCGCGCGCCATTCTCAAGGCCCAAGTCGCCCGCGCCCGCGCCATGGGCTATGAGCCGATGATGGCCACCGAGCTAGAGTTTTACATCTTTGAAAATTCGTATGAAAATCTGCGGGACGGCGGCCTGCGCGCTTTGCAGCCGATCAGCGCCTATAACGAAGATTACAACATCTTCCAAACCACCAAAGAAGAGGGGCTTATGCGTGCCGTGCGCAACGGGCTTTACGGCGCGGGCGTGCCGATTGAAAACACCAAAGGCGAGGCTGACAGTGGCCAGCACGAGGTGAATTATAAATATTCCAACGCCCTAGACACCGCCGACAATCACGTGATCGTCAAGCAGGGCGTCAAGGAAATGGCGCATGCAGCGGGAAAATCCGTGACATTTATGGCCAAATATGACCATCGCAAAGCGGGATCATCGTCGCATATTCACCAATCCCTTTGGTCGCTGGATGGCAAAGCCAGTTTTGCCGACCATGATCGCGAACATGGGATGTCCGCCGTCATGGGGCATTTTTTGGCGGGGCAATTGGCCCATGCGCGCGATATCACCGCCTTTCTTGCGCCTTATGTGAACAGCTATAAACGCTTTACCATCGGCATGTTCGCCCCCACCAAAGCGGTTTGGTCTGCCGACAATCGCACCGCGGGCTTTCGCGTCTGCGGCGCCCATAGCAAGGCCGTGCGCGTCGAATGCCGCATTCCGGGCAGTGATGTGAACCCCTACCTTGCCTGCGCCGCCCTGCTGGCGGCGGGTTTGGATGGGATCGAGCGCAAACTGCCGCTAGAGCCTGAAATGAAAGGCGACATGTACAGCGCCCAAGGCATTCGCGAGATACCGCATAACCTGCGCGAAGCGGCGGATTTACTGCACGGATCGTCAATGCTTCGCGCCGCTTTTGGCGATGACGTGATTGACCACTACACCCACGCCGCCCGCTGGGAGATCGCTGAAACCGACCGCGTGGTGACAGATTTTGAAATTCAGCGCCTGCTGGAACGGGCCTGAAGCCAAACGTTGGGTGGGCCGCAAGCCCGCCCAGATTCTCAAGGGCCTATGGGCCAATCTAGGTGAAGACATGAAACCCATCCAACTGATCTCCCCCGTTGACGGACGCATTTACGCCGAGCGCATGCCCCTATCGCAACAAGACGCAATTGCGGCGGCAAAGGCGGCAAAGGCCGCGCAAAAAGCTTGGGCCGCGCGCCCGATGGACGAGCGCATCGCGCTGGTCAAGGCAGGCGTGGCCCGCCTGAATGAGATGAAGGATATCGTCGTCGAAGAACTGGCGTGGCAAATGGGCCGCCCCACGCGCTTTGGCGGGGAATATGGCGGGGTCAATGCCCGCACCGAATATATGTGCGATATCGCCGCCAGCGCCTTGGCTCCCCAGATGGTGGAAGATTCAGACGCATTTCGCCGCTATATTGCGCGTGAGGCGCTGGGCGTTGTGTTTATCATCGCGCCGTGGAACTATCCGTATTTGACCACCATCAACACGCTGGTGCCGGCCTTGGTCGCGGGGAATACGGTGGTGCTAAAACATGCCAGCCAAACCCTCTTGGTAGGAGAGCGCTTGGCCCAAGCCTTTCACGAGGCGGGCGTTCCGCGCGATGTGTTCCAAAACGTGGTGCTGGATCATGCCACCACCGAACATTTGATCGCCCATCGCTATGCTGATTTCGTCAATTTCACGGGCAGCGTATCAGGCGGCCAAGCCATCGAACGCGCGGCGGCTGGCACCTTTACGCCGCTAGGGCTGGAACTTGGCGGCAAAGACCCAGGCTATGTGCGCCAAGATGCCAATTTGGATGCCGCCGTTGATACGCTGATGGACGGCGCGCTGTTTAATGCCGGCCAATGTTGCTGCGGGATCGAACGCATTTATGTGCATGAATCTCTTTATGATTCCTTTGTGGAAAAAGCCGTGGCATGGACAAATGCCCTAAAGCTGGGCAACCCGTTTGACGCCAGCAGCACACTTGGCCCTATGGCGCATAAACGCTTTGCCGATGTGGTGCGCGACCAAATTGCCGAGGCCATCGCCCAAGGCGCAAAGCCCCTGATCGACCCTGCCCATTTCCCTGCCGATGATGATGGGGCCTATCTCGCGCCGCAGATTTTGGTGAACGTCAATCATTCCATGCGGGTGATGACGGAAGAAAGCTTTGGCCCCGTGGTGGGTATCATGAAGGTCAAGGATGATGCCGAAGCGCTGGCGCTGATGAACGACAGCCCCTATGGCCTGACGGCCAGCATTTGGACAAACGATTACGACACCGCCGCAAATCTGGGCGCGCAGATTGAAACGGGCACCGTGTTCATGAACCGCGCCGACTATCTTGACCCCGCGCTGTGCTGGACAGGATGTAAAGACACAGGGCGCGGCGGCAGCCTGTCTTATCTGGGCTTTATGTCTGTCACCCGACCCAAATCTTATCATTTGAAGAAAGTCTAACGCCATGACCCACTCTGTTCCCAACCGCAACTGGAGCTATCCAACCGCCATCAAATTCGGGGTGGGCCGCATTTCCGAATTGGCCGAACATTGCGCCAGCGCGGGGATCAAAAAGCCCCTATTCGTCACAGACAAGGCGCTGGCCAGCCTGCCCATCACCGCTGATGCCGTTGCCGTCTTGGCGGCGGCGGGGCTGGGCTCGGCGGTGTTTTCCGATGTCGATCCCAACCCAAATGAGGGAAACATGGCCGCTGGAATTGCGGTCTATCTGGCAGGAAATCATGACGGCGTCATCTGCTTTGGTGGCGGCTCGGCGCTGGATTTGGGCAAAATGATTGCCCTGATGGCCCATCAGCGCAAAGATTTGTCGGTATGGGATTTGGAAGATGTGGACGATTGGTTTACCCGCGCCGATGGGGCAAAAATTGCCCCCATCATCGCCGTGCCAACCACCGCAGGCACCGGCAGCGAAGTGGGCCGCGCCGGTGTTTTGACCAATTCTGCCACACATAAGAAAAAGATCATTTTTCACCCCAAATTGATGCCGGCCATCACCATTTGCGACCCTGCCCTGACAGTGGGCATGCCAAAATTCATCACCGCCGGCACGGGGATGGACGCGCTGGCCCATTGCCTTGAGGCCTATTGCTCGCCGTTTTATCACCCCATGAGCCAAGGCATCGCCCTAGAGGGCATGCGGCTGGTTTTTGAAAACTTGGTCAAGGTTTATACCAACCCCACTGATCTGGATGCTCGCGCCCATATGATGAGCGCCGCCGCCATGGGCGCAGTGGCGTTTCAAAAAGGGCTTGGCGCAATCCATTCGCTGTCCCACCCCATTGGCGCAGTATATGGCACCCATCATGGCACGACAAATGCCGTTGTCATGC
>CAXNIF010000035.1:0-9623 GCA_964202345.1 Cypionkella sp. | reverse complement strand
GGATTGTGGTCAATCTCTCGCCCGCCGATTTGCCTAAGGAAGGCTCGCATTTCGATTTGCCCATCGCGCTGGCGCTGCTGGCCGCGCTCGAGATTATCCCCAAGGATCTGGTCGAAGAAACCGTGGCTTTGGGTGAATTGTCGCTTGATGGACGGTTGGTTCCTGTCATCGGGGCTTTGCCCGCCGCCATGGCCGCCGCCGAAGAGGGCCGCGCGCTTTTATGTCCCAAAGCTTGCGGTGCCGAGGCCGCATGGGTCGGCGCCACCCGCGTGATTGCTCCCACCAGTTTGGATGAGGTGCTGCGCCATTATACGGGGGCCGCCCCCATTGCCCCTGCCGTGGCAGGAGAGGTGACATCGCCCCCCCATGCCCGCGATTTGCGCGATGTCAAAGGGCAAGAACGCGCCAAACGGGCGCTGGAAATTGCCGCCGCGGGGCGACATCATATGTTGATGGTGGGCAGTCCCGGCTCTGGAAAATCGATGTTGGCCGCGCGCCTGCCGTCTATCTTGCCGCCGCTTTCGCCCGCCGAAGCGCTGGAAACGTCGATGATCCATTCATTGGCGGGGCTGCTGTCCGAAGGGGGTATTTCGCGCCTGCGCCCCTTTCGTGAACCGCATCACACCGCGTCGATGGCGGCGATTGTTGGTGGCGGCAAGGGCGCAAAACCGGGCGAGATTTCTTTGGCCCATAACGGCGTTTTGTTCATGGACGAGTTCCCCGAATTTCCAAGGCCCGTGCTGGAAACCCTGCGCCAGCCTATTGAAACGGGCGATGTGGTGATCGCGCGCGCCAATGCCCATGTGCGCTATCCGTGCAAATTTTTGTTGGTGGCCGCCGCCAACCCCTGCAAATGCGGCTATCTTGCCGATCCCGCGCGCGCCTGCGCCAAGGTGCCGATCTGCGGCGAGGATTATTTGGGTCGAATCTCTGGCCCGCTGATGGATCGTTTTGATCTTCGCATCGAAGTGCCGCCCGTGGCCTATACCGATTTGGACTTGCCCCCATCGGGCGATACATCGGCCAGCGTATCTGCCCGAGTGACGGCGGTACGCACCCGGCAGGCGGCGCGATACGCGAATCATGCCCATATTCGTGTCAATGCCGATCTGGAAGGCCCGTTGCTGGAAGAAGCGGCCGCCCCCGACGCAGAAGGCCGCGATTTGCTGGCACGCGTGGCGCAGAAATTTGGCCTTTCGGCGCGCGGCTATCACCGCGTTTTGCGCGTGGCGCGCACTATCGCAGATTTGGACGGGGCCCCAACTGTGCGCGCCCCACATATTGCTGAGGCCGTAAGTTACCGTGTAGCCATCGGCGCAAAGGCCTAGGTGCTGCCCCGTTTTGACTCAATCGCTTGCCAGATCACGGCGGCGGTGTTTGTCCCATCAAAGCGTTCCAGCTCTTGGATACCCGTGGGCGAGGTGACGTTGATCTCGGTGAGGTAATCCCCAATGACATCAATGCCCACAAAAATCTGACCATTGTCGCGTAAGGTTGGGCCAATGGCCGCGCAAATTTCACGGTCGCGCGGTGTTAGCCCCACCTTTTCGGGCCGCCCCCCCGCATGCATGTTTGACCGCGTCTCGCCCAGCTGCGGCACACGGTTGATCGCGCCCACGGGTTCGCCATCAACGAGGATGATCCGCTTGTCGCCTTTTGATACGGCGGGGATGAATTTCTGCACAATCAGCGGCTCGCGATTGATGGCGCAGAACATCTCATGCAAGGAGGCAAGGTTGCGGTCGTTCTCATCCAAACGAAAAACCCCCGCCCCGCCATTGCCATAAAGAGGCTTTAGGATGATGTCGCCATGGCGCGCCTTAAAGGCGCGAATGGTGGCCAGATCGCGGGCGATGGCGGTGGGCGGCGTCAATTCAGGAAAACGCAGCACCAGCAATTTTTCGGGAAAATTGCGCACCCAAAAGGGATCATTCACCACCAGTGTTTTGGGGTGGATCATATCCAGCAGATGGGTCGTGGTGATATAGCCCATGTCAAATGGTGGGTCTTGGCGCAGCCAAACGACATCGAAATCGGCCAAATCCACCTCGACTTCGGGGCCATAGGTGACATGATTGCCCAATTCTCGGCGCAAGCTGATCGGAAAGCCGCGCGCCATCACCCGCCCTTCGACAAAGGCCAGCTTATCTGGCGTGTAGAAAAACAGCGAATGCCCGCGCGCCTGCGCCTCTAGGCCGATGCGAAAGGTGCTGTCGGCGTTGATATTCACCCCGCCAATCGGGTCCATTTGCAGCGCTACTTTCAGGGCCATATCCGCCTCCGTCTTATCCACCCCTTAAATGACGGAGAAGCGGGCCAGATGCAATTGATCAGGCGGCAAAGTTTTGCAAAATCTCAATTTGACCTGCCGCATCGACCAAAGCGGCATCAAGGCGCACCTCGGTCAATTGGCCCAAAGGTTCACCGTCCACAAATTCGGCGGCGGCTGTGTAAAGACGGGCGATTTGGGCCACACCCAGATGCTGAGCGGCCCGATCATGAGTGCGGCTTTGTTTCACCTCGATAAAGATCACGGTGTCGCCGTCGCGCATAATCAGATCGATTTCACCGCCCTTTCCGCGCCAGCGCCGCGCAATCAGGGTGTTGCCGCGCTTTTCATAGAGGCGCGCAACTTGATCTTCGGCGGCAAGGCCCGCATGATAAGAGGCAAGGCCGCTCATGCGGTGCCCCTCGCCAATGCCAATTGATAGACGTCGCGGCGCGGCGCACCAAAGGCGCTGGCCACCGCGGCCACGGCATCCTTAACTGACATTTGCGCCAATGCTTTATCCAAAGCAGCCTCTAATGTTTCAACGGTTGCAGATTGCACCGCTGCGCGATCCACCAAAACCACAATTTCGCCCTTTACGTCACGCCCAGCAAAGGCCGCTGCCAATTCAGCCAAACTGCCGCGCGAGATTTCTTCGAATCTCTTGGTCAATTCGCGGCAGACGACGGCCCTTCGATCACCTGTCAAAGTCTCGCACAAATCGCTTAACAATTGATGAACGCGTTTGGGCGATTCGTAGAAAACCAAAGTTGCCTGTGCCGATTGTAAATCTTTCAAGAAGCTTTGCCTTGCCGCGCGCGTGGCGGGGGGGAAGCCGGCAAAGTAGAAACGGTCCGTGGGCAGGCCTGCCACAGTTAAGGCGCATAAAACGGCCGAGGGGCCGGGCGCCGAAATCAACAGTTGCCCTGCACCCACTACGGCGCGGCCCAATTGAAAGCCAGGGTCGGAAATCAGCGGGGTGCCCGCTTCAGAGGCATAGACAACAGACTTTCCCTCTGCGATGGCGGTCAGAATTCGGGGGGTGGCGATGTCATTGTTATGATCGTGATAGGCAATCAGCTTGCGCCCGGCGAGAGGAATGCCATGAATCTCCATCAAATGGCGCAAACTGCGGGTATCTTCGGCCGCCAGAACATCAGCAGAGGCCAAGATATCCAAAGCGCGCAGCGTAATGTCCCGCGCCGCGCCAATGGGCGTTGCAATAAGGTAAAGGCCTGCATCCAATTTGGCGCTGATCGGCACATTGATTGTCATGGTCCGCAAGCTCGCCCCTGATCCGTTTACTTTGTAGCCTAGATTGCATAAGTAAGGGCAGAAAGCCACACATGGGCCATAGTGCCCCCCTTAGGAGCTAAAAAATGGGTACCACTGCTTGGTCACTGCGCGGATTGGCGCGTGCGATCCTAGGGTTCGGCGCCTTGGCGCTGGTTATGGCCTGCACGCCCATTGCGGTGGGCGGCGGCAGTGTGAAGGTGGCGCTGCTGGTGCCAACGGGGTCTGGGCAAGCGAGTGACGAAGTTCTGGGCCAATCGCTGGAAAATGCCGCGCGTTTGGCGATCACCGATTTGGGCGACACCAAAGTCGAGTTGATGGTCTACAGCACCGCAGGCCAGCCCGATCAAGCCGCCGCGATGGCCAAACAAGCCGTGGCCGATGGGGCGCAGGTGATTCTTGGCCCCGTTTTTGCCCAAGAGGCAAATGCAGCCGGCGCGGCTGTAGCGGGCACTGGGGTAAATGTTCTGGCCTTTTCCAACAATCCGGACATCGCGGGAAATAATGTATTCATCCTGGGCCCCACCTTCCAAAACACGGCGGAACGTTTGGCCTCTTTTGCGGTGAGATCTGGCAAGACGAAATTCATGATCGCCTCTGACCGCAATATAGCGGGCGAACTTGGTCGCGCGGCAATCAAGCGCGGTGCCTTGGTTGCTGGGGCCGATGTTGTGGCAGAGTCGGATTATGAATACTCGCAAAACAGCATCGTGGCCGCAGCGCCCAAACTTGTGGAGCAGGCGAAAGCCTCCGGCGCGCAAGTGATGTTTCTGACCGCCGATACGGCAGGCGCTTTGCCACTTCTCAGCCAATTGCTGCTGGACAGCGGGCTGCGCGGCGAGAATGTGCAATTTATTGGTCTGACGCGCTGGGATATTCCGCAGGCGACCTTGTCGTTGCCGGGCATTCAAGGCGGATTGTTTGCTTTGCCTGATCCGGGCCGTTTTACCCAATTTGTCGCCCGCTTTCAAACCGCCTATGGCGCGCCGCCGCACCCGATTGCAGCCTTGGCCTATGACGGGATTGCCGCATTAGGTGCGCTGGCAGCGAAAGAAGGTTCTGGCCCCATTTCGCGGGCGGGGCTGACGCAGCCTGCGGGCTTTGTGGGCGTCAATGGCGTGTTCCGGCTGCTGGGGGATGGGACCAATCAGCGCGGGTTGGCCGTTGCACAGGTGCAAGGCGGAAAAATTGTTGTTGTTGATGCCGCGCCCAACTCTTTTGGGCTGACAGGTTTCTAATTGGCTCTTTGGGCAAAGCTGCGCGTGGCATGATGGATCCTTTGCTGTGACACATGCCTATGCCATTCCGATTGCCGATGATGTGCTGGCGGCTATTTTGGCCGCGGCGCCGCCCGAACGCGATGTGCGCAAAATGCGCGAGGAAACGGTGCGCCACCTATTGGCGTTAAAGGTGCAAACCAACGCGCAGTTTGAGGCGGATTTTCGCGCAGCGCCCGTGCAGGCGCGCCCCTTGCTGGCGGCGCAGGCCGCGTTGACCGATGTTTTCGTTCGCGTGGCTTTTGATATCGCCCGCAAGTTTTTGCACCCTTCCCCCGCCGCAGACGGGCACCTTTGCGTTTTGGCAGTGGGGGGGTGCGGACGCGCTGAAATGGCCCCCCATTCGGATGTAGATTTGCTGTTTTTGACCCCCAGCAAAATCACCCCTTGGGCCGAGTCTGTGATTGAATCGATGCTGTATATCCTGTGGGATTTAAAGCTAAAGGTTGGCCATTCTAGCCGCACGATTGCCGATTGCCTGTCTTTGGGGCGCGAGGATATCACCATCCGCACCGCGCTGCTTGAAATGCGATTTATCGCAGGTGAGGCGGATTTGGCCGCGCAATTGGACGATAAACTGTGGTCAGATCTGTTTTTGGGCACAGGCCCAGCATTTATTGACGCCAAGCTGGTCGAAAGATCAGAGCGGCACAAACGCCAAGGCGGCCAGCGCTATGTGTTGGAACCTAATGTCAAAGAGGCCAAGGGCGGGCTGCGCGATTTGCAAACGCTGTATTGGATTGGCAAATATCTGCACCGCGTTCCCAGCGCCCAAGGTCTGGTGGCGGCGGGTTTGCTGCGGCAAGATGAGTTTGAAACTTTTGACCGCGCGGAAAACTTTCTGTGGGCCGCGCGCTGCCATATGCATCACATCGCAGGGCGCGCGGCCGATCAGTTGACCTTTGACATGCAAGTCGAAGTTGCCGCCCGTATGGGCTATAGCGATTTTGGCGGGCGGCGCGGGGTTGAGCGCTTTATGCAAGATTATTTTCGCCATGCCACCCGTGTGGGCGAATTGACGCGTGTCTTTTTGGCCGAGTTAGAGGCGCGCCACGCCAAACCCGAAGCGCGGCTTTTGGGCTTTTTCAGCCGCAAAAAAGTGGCCGCTGGCTATAAGCTGGTGCAAGGGCGCATCGATTGCGCCAGCAGCGAAGCTTTTCTGAGCGATCCGCTGAACCTGCTAAAGGTGTTCGAAGAGGCGCTGCGATCGGGTCATTTGCTGCATCCCAATGTCATGCGGATCATCGCGGCCAATTTGCACATGATAGACGATGACCTGCGCGATAACCCCGAGGCGCAGCGCATTTTCCTAGATCTGATGCTAAGGCACGGCAATCCAGAGCGGGCCTTGCGGCGCATGAACGAATTGGGGGTGCTTGCCGCCTTTATCCCCGAATTTGAAAACATCACCTGCATGATGCAGTTCAATGTCTATCATCACTATACAGTGGACGAACATATCATTCAGACCATTTCCGTGTTGGCCCAAATTGAGCGCAGCGAATTGGTTGAAGAATTGCCCGTGGCCTCGGGCATTTTGACCCAAGGTGTAAACCGGCGTATTTTATATGTGGCGCTTTTGCTGCATGATATTGGCAAGGGTCGGCCAGAAGATCATTCGATCATCGGGGCACAATTGGCCCGCCGTATAGCGCCGCGTCTGGGCCTTGATGAAGGCGAAGTTGAGACTGTGGAATGGTTGGTGCGCTATCATTTGTTGATGTCCGATATGGCGCAAAAACGCGATATTGGCGATCCGCGCACGGTGCGTGATTTCGCCAAGGCTGTGGAAACCCGCGCGCGGCTGGATTTGCTGACAGTTCTGACCGTATGCGATATTCGCGGCGTTGGGCCGAACACGTGGAACAATTGGAAGGCGATGCTGCTGCGCCAGCTTTATTCGCAAACCGCCCAAGCGCTGGAAGGGGGGCTGGAATCTGCCAGCCGCCATTTGCGCGAAGATGTCTCGAAAGAGGCGCTGCGTGGCACCTTGGGTGGATGGGATAGCGCCGATATCAATGCAGAACTGTCGCGCCACTATGCCCCCTATTGGCAGGGGCTATCGACCGAAACTCAGCATGCTTTTGCCCAGCTTTTGTATGGGATCAAGGATGATGAAATTCGGATAGACTTGCATCCAGAACCCACCCGCGACGCCACCCGCGCCTGCTTTGCGCTGTCGGATCATCCTGGAATTTTTAGCCGCCTTGCGGGGGCCTTGGCCTTGGTGGGGGCCAATGTCGTGGATGCGCGCACCTACACCTCCAAAGACGGCTATGCGACGGCGGTGTTTTGGGTGCAAGACGCCGAAGGCAAGCCCTATGAAATTGCCCGCCTGCCCCGCCTGCGCGGCATGATCGAGAAAACCCTGCGCGGCGAGGTGATGCCGCGCGAGGCTTTGGCGGGCCGTGACAAAGTGAAAAAGCGCGAGCGCGAGTTCCGCTTTCCCACCCATATCATCTTTGATAACGATGGATCGGAAATCTATACTATCATCGAAGTGGACACCCGTGATCGCCCCGGGCTTTTGTATGATCTGACGCGCACGCTGGCGGCAAATAACATCTCTATCGTGAGTGCCGTGATCGCAACCTATGGTGCGCAGGTGGTGGATGTGTTTTATGTTAAGGATATGTTTGGCTTGAAACTCCATGCCAAATCACGCCAAGAAAGCCTAGAAAAAAAGCTGCGCCAAGCCATTATCGAAGGGGCGCAGCGCGCGGCAGATGGTTAGGACATGACCCATCAAACGCCGAAAAAGCCGCGCAGTCTTGTGGTGAATACCATCATTTTGGGCGCGTGGACGCTGCTGTCGCGCGGGGCGGGCCTTGCGCGCGATGTCTTGATGGCGGGGTATTTGGGCACGGGGGCGGCAGCCGATGCCTTTAACGTGGCCTTTTCCCTGCCCAATATGTTCCGCCGTTTTGTTGCCGAGGGCGCGTTCAATCAGGCCTTTGTTCCCATCTATGCCAAAAAACTAGAGGCCCATGATGGGCATGAGCGCTTTGCGTCAGATGCATTTTCCGGCCTTTTGGCGGTGCTCTCGGTTTTAGTGGTTTTGGGCACTTTGGCCATGCCTTGGCTGGTCTGGGCGATGGCTTCGGGCTTTGTGGGCGATAGCCGATTTGATTTGGCGGTCGATTATGGCCGCATTGCCTTTGGCTATATCCTATTCATTTCGCTAACCGCGCTGCTGTCGGGTGTTTTGAATGCGCAGGGGAGATTCTTTGAAACGGGATTTGCCCCAGTATTGATGAATCTTGGTTTTATCGCCGCAATGGCGCTGGCGGCTTGGCAGGGCTGGGACATGGGCCGCAGCTTGGCTTGGGCGGTGCCCGTGACGGGAATTGCCCAATTGGCCTTCACTTGGTTTGGGGCGCATCGAAGTGGGTTTCGCGCGCGTTTGCGCCTGCCGCGCCTGACCCCTGATCTGCGCCGCCTGTTGATCATCGCAGGCCCCGCCGTGCTGGCGGGCGGCGTGGTGCAGATCAACCTTTTGGTGGGTCGCCAAGTGGCCAGCTACACCGAGGGCGCGATTTCTTGGCTGACCTATGCGGATCGTTTGTATCAACTGCCCCTTGGCGTGGTGGGCATTGCCGTGGGGACAGTGCTGTTGCCTGATTTGGCACGCCGTCTGCGCGCCAAGGACGAAATGGGCGCGCAAGGCAGTTTCAACCGCAGCCTAGAGTTTGCGCTGGCCCTCACCTTGCCTGCTGCCGTGGCGCTGATCGTTATCGCCCATGCCTTGACCTTTGTTTTGTATGAGCGCGGTGCCTTTGGCCCCGCCGATACCAAAGCCACGGCGCTGGCCTTGGCGATTTATGGCGCGGGCCTGCCGGCCTTTGTGCTGCAAAAAATCTGGCAACCTTTGTATTACGCCCGCGAAGACACCCGCCGCCCGTTTCAATTCGCTTTGCTGGCGATGGTGGTCAATGCCGCGCTGGCCGTGGGGCTGATGCCCTATATCGGTTTTGCCGCTGCCGCACTGGCCACAACCGCCGCCGCATGGATCATGCTGGGGCAATTGGTCTGGGGCACGCGGGGCATGGGGCTCGCGGTGGCGCTTGACGCCCGCTCGCGCCGCAGAGTGCCGCGCATTGTCATCGCATCGGCCTTTATGGGCGCGGTTTTATATTTTGCCGCCGGCCTGATGGCCCCTTGGCTGTATGATCTTGCAGGCCGCTATAGCGCCTTGGCGCTGCTGATCGCGCTGGGCATGGCGGCCTATTTTGGCGGCGGCGCAGTGATCGGCGCGTTTAAACTGAGCGACTTTCGCGCTTTGCGTCAGCGCTGACGTATCCGCGCCAGCACGCGCGCAATCCCGCCCGGTGCGGCCATAAAGGACAGCAGAAATCCGGCCACAAATGCCGATAAATCTGCCACCCACTCTGGCCCGCCGCCAAACAAAATCCCAAACAATAATTGCACCGCCAGCAAAAAACCAATCATCGTAAAGGCGCGCAACTGGTTCAACCCCGTGCCCGCCAGTCGCACCCACAGCAAAAACGTAAACGCCCCGATCAGGCCATAATCGCCTGGATAGGCGCCAAATAGCGGAGATTCGATGCTGGGTATGCTGGCATAGACCAAGGCCCCCAGCGCACCCGAGGCAAAGTAAATCACCGCCAATGCCATGGGGCGAAAAACATCACCCACGAACTTTCCCATCGCCAGCAAAATCACCACCGCAAACACTGCGTCGGTTGGGCTGGGGTGTAGAAATGGGTACGTGAAAAAGCGGATCATTAGCTCAATGTCAAAAGCTCCCGCTTGAAACTGCTCCC
>CAXNIF010000034.1:0-9723 GCA_964202345.1 Cypionkella sp. | reverse complement strand
AACGCGGTGTATCCGTGGTATTGAAGGGCATCTTGAATTAAGCAGCCATTGGCATTAAGGGCGATAATTGGAAATCATTGAGAAAAAGAATGGACCTTCCCCCATGGCAATCCTAAAACCCATCCGCTTTGAGATTTGGGCAAATCTATGCTAAACCAAGATCAAGCTGCCTTGCTCAGTTCTTTCCCGCGTCGGTGGGTTTAAATGATTTTCCAACTTAGTGAAATCAGATAATGCCGCGCGCGGTTCCCTTGATGACGACTGTGTCAGTCGTCATTCCTGCCCGAAATGAGTGCGAAAATATCGTGGGCCTGGTGCGTTTGATTGATGCTGCCATGCAGTCGCATTGGCCTTTTGAAATTATTATAGTTGATGATGGCTCTAGTGACGACACAGGAGAGCGCGTGCGCGCAATGGCTTTGTCGCATGTGCGGCTGTTGCGCCATCCTAAATCGGCGGGTCAAAGTGCCGCAATCCATTCCGGCGTGTTGGCGGCGCGCGCGCCCTTGATTTGCACGCTTGACGGGGACGGGCAAAACCCACCCTCAGAACTGCCCCGCCTGATTGCGCCCCTGTTCGCTGATACCTTAGGTCGGATCGGGCTTGTTGCTGGCCAACGGGTCAAGCGGCAAGACACTTGGTCAAAGAAGCTGGCCTCACGCCTTGCCAATGGCTTGCGCAGTTGGATTCTCAAAGATGGCACGCGCGACACGGGATGCGGGCTGAAAGCCTTTCGCCGCGATGCCTTTCTGACGCTGCCTTACTTCGACCATATGCACCGCTACCTTCCCGCCCTCTTCGGTCGCGATGGCTGGCAAGTCGTCCATGTCGATGTCACCCACCGCCCAAGGGTTGCGGGTGCCTCGAACTACTCGAATCTGCAGCGGGCCTTGGTTGGGGTGGTGGATTTGCTGGGGGTGGCGTGGCTGCTACGCCGAGCCAAGAAAGCATTGCCTGCGCCCGAGGAACCTAATGTATAATATTCTTACAATGTTTGGTGCCAATTCCACGCATGATGCTATTTGGCTGGCTGTGGGGCTTTTGGGCCAATTGATGTTCACCGCGCGGTTTTTGGTTCAATGGTGGGAGTCTGAAAAGGCGGGACGGTCGGTGATGCCATTGGCCTTTTGGTATCTATCTATTCTGGGCAGTCTCATCGTCTTGGCTTACGGTATCCATAAATTGGAACCCGTCATCATTATTGGCCAATTGCCTGGGACCATTATCTATGCCCGCAACCTATGGCTTTTGCGCAATGAGAAAGCAGACCGTTGATTTACGCTTAGAAGTGCGCCGAATTAGCGAATAATTTCCACAGTGAATAGCCCCTAGATTTATAGGCGCTTTGCTTGGTCACTATGCAACCAAGGGAGAAGCGACAACGTCATCACAAAATCGGTTTACAGACGCGGTCAAGCGGCACGCTGTGGCGCAAGGCAGGGGCGCCTTTGCCCTGTCGGTGGTGTTCAGCGTGACCTTGACCCCGCCGCGCCACGCGTGGCGGCGCGCCCACCACGCAAATCTCGGCGGCATCAGCAACAGATTTCGGGCTTTCAGGTTTTGGGAAAAGCTATGTTTACCAGTGGGTTACATGGCAAATGGCGGAGAGACAGGGATTCGAACCCTGGGTCGGCGCAAACCGACATCGGTTTTCGAAACCGACGCATTCGACCACTCTGCCACCTCTCCGCGTCAGGGCCGTTTAGGCGATTTAGCGGCTGGGGCTTGGGCTTGCAAGCCCTGTTTCAGGGGAATTTCGGGAAATTATGCGCAAGATTTCGGCTTTGCCGTGCTGGGCGCGGCATTGGCGCGGCGCGGGCAAGAGTTTCGGGCAAGCATATAGGTCAAAGATCGGGCGCGGGTGGGTGATCGTTTCGGTGATCTATGGAAATTCCCGTCATTCTTGCTATGTGTATCTGGTGCCGATTTTTCCTTTTGGCACCAGCAACAAAAAGGGCGTTTAAATGCGGCATTGGGCGGGCGGATTTTTGATGTCTATGGCTTTTGCCTTGGCTTTTGTCTTGCCCAGCGGGGCGCAGGTCGGCCCCGAGATGGTGCGCCAGTTGGGCGATGCTTTGCGCATGGATGAAACCTTGCAGATCATGGCGCGCGAGGCCGATGCCTCGACGGCGGAAATAGCCCCCGAATTGTTTGGCGGCACCGTGCCCGATGAATGGACGCAGGCCTTGGCTGCCTTGTTTGATCCGGTCACATCGCGCGCGGCCTTTGATGCAGGCCTGGCCGCAGCCATCGCAAATAGAGATCCCACGGTGCTTGCTGGGGCCATCACATTTTACCAAAGCCCGCTGGGATTAGAGGTGCTGGCGCTAGAGCTTTCGGCGCGCGCGGCGTTGCTGGATATGGATGTCGAATCGGCGGCCAAACAATCTTGGGCCGATTTGCAGGCCGATCCGATGCCCGCCAGCGCCGCCCGTGTGGCACTGATCGCTGAGTTGGTGGCCGCAGGTGATCTGATTGAATCGAATGTTTCATCGGCGCTTAATGGCAATTTGGCCTTTTTCCAAGGCATGGCCGAATCGGGCGGACTTGGCGCCACAATGTCCGACCAAGATATGTTGGCCGAGGTGCGCAGCCAAGAAGCCGACTTGCGCGCGCAAACCCAAGATTGGATTTTCCCGTTTTTGGCCATGGCCTATACGCCGCTCAGCGATCAAGATCTGCGCCGCTACATTGATTTTGCCAATTCCCCTTCTGGCAAAGCTCTCAGCAATGTGCTGTTTTTGGCCTTTGATCAGATGAGCACCCAGCAATCGCGCGGCATGGGGCTGGCGGCGGGGCGGATTATGGCGGGGCAGGATATTTAGGGTCAGGGTTCATGACCAATACCCTGCCCCTTTGCCAGATTTGGCCCCTGCACGCCAGACCTTTCCCACTTGACAAGCCCCGCCCCTTACCCGCATAAGCCCGCATCTTGGGCAGAAGCGATTCTGGCCCAAGTTTTTATTCATACCGCCCATACGGGCGCGCTGTTCGAGGCGGGGCAACCCGATAAACGCCGCAAGGCTGCCACAGAACGCGGAGCATAGAAAAGGAAGACCCATGTTCGCGGTCCTGAAAACAGGCGGCAAACAATACAAGGTGCAGGCTGGCGACATTCTGCGCGTTGAAAAGTTGGACGCCATCGCTGGGCAAAAGATCCAGTTCAATGACATTTTGATGGTTGGCGGCGAAAGCCTGACAATCGGTGTGCCTTTCGTCAAAGGTGCCGCCGTTCAGGCCGAAGTGATCGACCAGATCAAAGGCGAAAAGGTGATCCATTTCGTCAAGCGCCGCCGCAAGCATAGCTCGCAGCGCACCAAGGGCCACCGTCAGCACCTGACGCTGCTGCGCGTTACGGACGTTTTGGCCACGGGCGCCGAAAAGTCGGGCGTGGCTGCGGCCACGGGCACGGCAGACGCACGCCGCGCCGCCCATAACAACACCGCTGCCGCACCTGCTGCAAAAGCCCCCGCAAAACCCAAAGCAGCGCCCAAAGCCGCTGCTGTAGCCACGGAGTAATCGCAAATGGCAACGAAAAAGGCAGGCGGTTCATCCCGCAACGGTCGCGACAGCGCTGGCCGCCGTTTGGGCGTCAAACTCTATGGCGGTCAATTGGCCATCCCGGGCAATATCATCGTGCGCCAGCGTGGCACGACATGGTTCCCGGGTGAAGGCGTGGGCATGGGCACCGATCACACCCTATTTGCCAAAGTCGAAGGCCATGTGACCTTTAAAAAGGGTTTCAAAGGCCGCACTTTTATTTCGGTTCTGCCAAAGACCAAGGCCGCCGAGTAGCCGAAACTTTACAATTCAGATGTAAGGGGGTCGGCAAAGGTGCCGGCCCCTTTGCTTTTGGGGCGGGCGCTAGGATTGAAATCTGGGGCAGGGCCGCTCATTTAAAAAAGAGCGGCGCCCCACATGCGCTTCAGGAGGGAGCCATGGTTTTGGATATGATTGCCACTGTCAATGCAGGCGAAATCGCCGCCGGCCGTTTTGTGTTGCGCCCAGCGCGTAAATCCGATGTCGGTTTGATTGCCCATTACGCGGGCGATGCCCGTGTGGCGCTGGGCACCCATTCTATCCCGCACCCTTTGCCCCCCGGCGCGGCAGAGGCATTTGTGACCCGCGCGATGACCGCGCGCGCGGACGAAGATGTTTGGGTGATGGACGGATCGGCCACGGGCCTGCCCGAAGTGCTGGGCGTGATCAATCTAAAGCGCATGGATCAGGGGCCAAGGGGCGGGGCTGCGGGCCAGTCCGAAATCAGCTATTGGGTCGCGCCAGCCTTCTGGAAAACCGGCATCGCGTCTGAGGCCGTCGCGGCGCTGGTGGCGGCAAACCCGCAAGCCTGCCGCACCCTATTTGCCGAGGTGTTTCAGGACAATGCTGCATCGGCCCGCGTGCTGACCAATTGCGGCTTTGCCTATCTTGGCGACGCGGAAACCTTTTCGGTCGCGCGCGGCGCGCGGGTGCCGACATGGACCTATGTGAAAAAGCTGGACTGACGCCGCACTCTTTGCCCCGCGCCAGCAGGGGGTTTCACACCCCCTGATCGCTTTTGCAAAGCGATCTCCCCCGTGGGATATTTTTGAAGAGAAGAAGCAAAGTCAGGGCGCATGCGCAAAGCCTTGAGACTTTGCGCCCTTTGCGGTATCGCGCCCTAACCCCTATGGAAAGCCAAACCTCATGAAGTTTCTTGACCTGACCAAAGTTTACATCCGCTCGGGCGGGGGTGGGGCGGGCTGCGTGTCGTTTCGGCGCGAGAAATTCGTGGAATTTGGCGGCCCCGATGGCGGCGATGGCGGCAATGGCGGCAGCGTTTATGCCGAGGCCGTCGAGGGGCTGAACACCTTGATAGACTTTCGCTATCAGCAGCATTTCTTTGCCAAATCGGGCCAAGGCGGCATGGGCCAGCAGCGCACCGGCAAATCGGGCGATGATATCATCTTGCGCGTCCCTGTTGGCACCGAGATTTTGGACGAGGACGAAGAAACTGTGATTGCCGATCTGGTCACCGTGGGGCAGCGCATACTGCTCGCCAAGGGCGGCAATGGCGGCTGGGGCAATCTGGCGTTTAAATCTTCGACCAACCGCAGCCCCACCCGCGCCAATTCGGGGCAAGAGGGGATCGAGCGCACCATTTGGCTGCGCCTGAAGCTGATTGCGGATGCGGGCCTTGTGGGCCTGCCCAATGCGGGAAAGTCGACATTTTTGGCGGCGGTGTCCAACGCGCGGCCCAAGATTGCCGATTACCCCTTTACCACCCTTGTGCCCAATTTGGGCGTGGTGGGCATTGATGGGGCCGAATTTGTGATGGCCGATATTCCGGGCCTGATCGAAGGGGCCAGCGAAGGGCGCGGGCTGGGGATGCAGTTTTTGGCCCATGTGGAGCGCTGCAAAGTGCTGCTGCATTTGGTGGATGGCACGTCGGAAACGGTGGCCGAAGATTACAAGATCATTGTGCGCGAACTAGAGGCCTATGCCGAAGCGCTGGGCGATAAGGCGCGGGTGGTCGCGCTGAACAAATGCGACGCGCTGGATGCAGACACGATCAAGCTGCGCAAAAAAGCGCTGGAAAAGGCCTCTGGCGGCGCTGTGATGGTGATTTCGGGCGTGGCGGGACTGGGGCTGCAAGACACGCTGCGCGCGCTGCACGCCCATATCAAGTATCAAGCCCCCGTGCAGGATGACACGCCATGGCAACCCTGACGCCCTTGCCTGCGCCCGATGTATTGCAGGCCAAAAGGCTGGTGGTCAAAATTGGATCGGCCTTGCTGGTGGATCGCGCGGCTGGGCTAAAAGGGGAATGGCTGACCGCCCTTTGCGCCGATGTGGCCGAGGCCAAAGCGCGCGGCGCGGATGTGGTTTTGGTGTCCTCGGGTTCGATTGCCTTGGGGCGCACTGTGCTGGGCATGGGACTGGGCGCGTTGACGCTGGAACAATCGCAGGCGGCGGCGGCTGTGGGGCAAATCCAACTGGCCCGCGCCTATCAAGAGGCGCTGGCCCCTCATGGCATTGTCGCGGGGCAGGTTTTGGTGACGCTAGAGGATACCGAAGATCGCCGCCGCTATCTCAATAGCCGTGCCACGATGGAAACCATGCTTGGCCTTGGCGTTGTGCCGATTGTGAATGAAAACGACACGGTGGCCACGGATGAAATCCGCTTTGGCGACAATGACCGCTTGGCGGCGCAAATTGCGGTGACCGTGGGGGCAGATCAGCTGATCTTGTTGTCCGATGTCGATGGGTTCTATTCGGCCAATCCCAAAGAAGACCCCAGCGCCCAGCGTTTTGATTTGGTGGAAACCATCACCCCCGCCATCGAGGCCATGGCGGGCGATCCGATCTCTGGCCTGTCCAAGGGCGGGATGAAGACCAAACTTATGGCGGCGAAAACCGCAGTGGCGGGGGGCTGCGCCATGGCAATCATGGAAGGTTCGGTGATGCGCCCCTTGACGGCGCTGGCGCAGGGGGCGGCGCGCACGTGGTTCTTGGCCAAGGGCGATCCGCAAGCCGCACGCAAACGCTGGATCTTTGCGATGAAACCACGCGGCGAGGTGCGGCTGGACGCGGGGGCGGTGCGGGCGATGCAGCAGGGTAAATCGCTGTTGCCCGCGGGCGTGACCGAGGTGACGGGCCGCTTTGGGCGCGGCGAGCCCGTGGCGATTTTGGCCGCGAACGGCGATGTTTTGGGCAAGGGGCTGATCCGCTATACCGCCGATGAGGCGCGGGCAATTGCGGGGCATCGCAGCGGTGAGATCGAGGCGATATTGGGCTATGCGGGGCGGGCGGCGTTGATCCACCGCGATGATTTGGTGATTTAGGGCGCAATTTAGGTATTTGGGCCAAAATGAAAGGGCTGGGCGATGAGCTTTGACGCAAAGGCGCTGATGCGCGAAATGGGGCAGGCGGCCAAATTGGCGGCGGCTGAATTGGCCGTGGCCAGCACCGAGCGCAAGGTTGCAGCCTTGCAGGCGGCGGCCCATGCGATCGAAACGCGCGCCAGCCAAATCTTGGACGCCAATGTGCTGGACATGGCCGCGGGCGAGGCCAAAGGCCTGTCCAAGGCGATGCTGGATCGCTTGATGCTGAACACGGCCCGCTTGCGCGCCATGGCCGATGCCTTGCGCGCCGTGGCAGAACAAAAAGACCCTGTTGGCCGTGTGTTGGCCGAATGGGACAGGCCCAACGGGCTGCATATCCAGCGCGTGGCCACACCGCTGGGGGTGATTGGCGTGATCTTCGAGGCGCGCCCCAATGTCACCGCCGATGCTGGCGCGCTGTGCCTATGGGCGGGCAATGCGGTGATTTTGCGGGCAGGCTCTGACAGTTTGCATTCGTCGCAGGCCATTCATGCCTGTATGTTGGACGGTCTGCGCGCGGCCAATTTGCCCGCAGCTTCGATTCAATTGGTCGCCACGTCAGATCGCGCCATGGTCTCGGAAATGTTGGGCGCGGTGGATTACATCGATGTCATCGTGCCGCGCGGGGGCAAAGGGCTGGTCGAATTGGTGCAGCGCGAGGCGCGGGTGCCGGTCTTTGCCCATCTTGAGGGGATTTGCCACGTCTATGCCGATGGCGATGCCGATTTAGAGAAAGCCCGCCGCGTCGTGCTCAACGCCAAAACGCGGCGCACGGGGATTTGCGGGGCGGCGGAATGTTTGCTGATGGATCGGCAATTCTACGCCCGTCACGGCGCGGTGTTGATGGAAGATTTGTTGAAAGCAGGAGTCGAAGTGCGCGCCGAAGGCGAATTGCTGAAGATCGCGGGCACTGTTCCTGCCGCCGCGGATGATTTTGGCCACGAGTTTTTGGATATGATTATTGCCGCCAAATTGGTCGATGGTGTGGACGGCGCGATTGCCCATATCAAACGCTATGGCAGCCAGCATACGGAATCTATCCTGACCGAAAATGCCGCCACGGCGGCGCATTTCTTTAAACATCTCGACAGCGCGATCTTGATGCACAACGCTTCGACGCAATTTGCCGATGGGGGCGAGTTTGGCATGGGCGGTGAAATTGGTATCGCCACGGGCAAGATGCATGCGCGCGGGCCGGTGGGGGCAGATCAATTGACGAGCTTTAAATATCTGGTGACCGGAAATGGCACCATTCGCGCGTAAATTTTGCCAAAACTAAAACTTTAGTTGCAGCATTTGCGCCGTTTCGCCCCCGGCCACCTGCACCAGGCGGTGTTGGCGCGCTGCCTCTAGGCTCAGCAGGGGGAAATGCACCTGACCTGCCCCGATAACATCCCATTGGGCGCGGTTGGGGTTGGCGAGCGCGTCCCACAGCGCCGTGTCCACGCGCAGACGCGGCGCTTTGGCGGTCATGTCCCAGCCCAGCTCTGAGAGAGAAACGTCGATTTGGCCGCCTTGGATCAGCGCGCTTTCCAAGCAGAGCATCGCCAAAAAGGCCATCTTGACATCGCGCCGTGGCAGATCTTGCGGGCTGTCCCAGCGGATGGTCAGCCGACTGCCCGCCTGCCCATCTTGCAAAATCGCAGTCACCTCATTGCGGGCGATGCGCTGATCGGGGGCGCATTGGCCAAAAGCCACGCGAAAGAATCGTATTCTGGCATTGGCCGAGGCGGCACTTTCCATAATCAGCGCCATTTCTTGGCCCGTGGCGGCGCTGCCGTCCATCAATACCAATTCAACCCCGTTGCTGATGGCGCCAATTGGGCTAATAAGGTCGTGGCAAATCCGCGAGGCGACAAGCGCGGCCAGATGAACAGGGTCAAACACGGTTTTCGTCCTAAAATGGGGGGGTGATGCGAAATTTATTAGAGCCGGGAATGTTGGTGCGCCATCCCCACTGCCCCGAATGGGGCCTTGGGCAGGTGCAATCGGCTGTTGGGCCTAAGGTAACGGTCAATTTTGAACATGCGGGCAAAGTGGTTGTCGATAGCGATCAGGTGACGCTGCTGCGCGATTTTTCCCATTAACTGCAAAATTGGTTAAACAATTGTTAATTCTTGACGTAAAGAGCGATAATCTACCCTTTTCCTTTTTTAAGAGCCCGTGATGATCGTCCCAACTGCAGAGCCGCAATTCGAAATGCGCTTGGCCAAGACAGCCGATGATCTGCAAGCGGCGCAAAGATTGCGTTACCGCGTGTTTGTCCAAGAGCTGGGCGCAAACGGGCCTTTGGTGGATCATCAGGCGCAGTTGGAAATTGATGCATTTGACCCATTGTTTGACCATTTGCTGCTGATCGATCCCGCCCGCTGCGCCCATGAAGACGGCCCCGTGGTGGGGGTTTATCGCTTGTTGCGCGGGGCGGTGCTGGGCGCGCAGGGGCGTTTTTATGCCGAGGATGAGTTCGACCTTGACCCTTTGCGCCAAACGGGGCGGCGTTTGTTGGAACTGGGGCGCTCTTGCGTGCATCCTGATTATCGCGGCGGCGCGGCCATGTTGCATCTGTGGAATGGTCTGGCCGATTATGTGCTGCGCCACGAAGTTGAAATCATGTTTGGCCCTGCCTCTTTGCATGGCACAGATGTTGCGGCCTTGGCCCAGCCCTTGGCCTATTTGCATCACCACCACCTTGCCCCGCCAGACTATCGCGTGACCGCCCGCGCGGCGCATTTCGCGCCCATGGATCGGCTTGCCCCTGCCCAGATCAACCGCGCGCAAGCCTTGGCCGGTATCCCCAATTTGATAAAGGCCTATTTGCGCCTTGGCGGCTATGTGGGGCAGGGCGCATGGATTGACCATG
>CAXNIF010000033.1:0-9937 GCA_964202345.1 Cypionkella sp. | reverse complement strand
GCTGCCTGGTTTGGGCAAAATGGCATGCCGTGCGCGCCCCGAGCGCCAAGTTCGCAACCCAGCCACGGGTGAAACCATGACCAAAGCCGCCGATAAATCGGTGAAATTCTCGATCGCAAAAAGCCTGAAAGACATTGTGAACGGCTAATCGCTGGATCGGCTATAAGACAGGAAAGGGTCGCCCGTGGGCGGCCCTTTTTGCATCGTTAGAAACGCGCAGGGGCGGTAAATGGATAAGCGGGCAATCGCCATGGGTGTGGCGTTTTCGATTATGTGGTCATCGGCCTTTGCCACGGCACGCATTTTGATGGCGGGCGCGCCACCGTTTCTGACGCTGACGGCGCGTTTTGCGATTTCGGGTTTGATCGCGGTGCTTATTGCGCGCGCCTTGGGGCAAAGCTGGCGGCTGGACAGGCAGACCGCGCGGTCGGTTATCATCTTTGGCCTGTGTCAGAATGCGCTGTATTTGGGGCTGAACTTTTTGGCGATGCAAAAGATAGAGGCATCGCTGGCGGCTATTGTCGCCTCGTCTATGCCGCTTTTGGTCGCGCTGCTGTCATGGGCATTTCGCGGCGAGCGGATGGGTGCTTTGGGTATTGCAGGGCTGATTGCGGGCTTTGCAGGCGTGGCATTGGTGATGGGCAGCCGTATGTCTGGCGGGGCAGATGGCGCGATGGTGCTTGCGTGTATAGCAGGGGCTGGCGCGCTGGCGGTGGCGACGCTGACCGTCGGGTCGGCCTCAAAGGGCGGCAATTTGCTGATGGTGGTGGGCCTGCAGATGTGGGTGGGTGCGGTGGCGCTGGGCATTGTTTCGGCGCTGTTTGAGACGCCCGTTATTCAGCATAGCCCTGCGCTGTGGGCGGCATTTACCTATCAGCTTTTGATCCCAGGTCTTGCAGCCACGTTGATTTGGTTCGCGCTTGTTGGGCGTATTGGGGCCATAAAGGCGTCTGCCTTTCATTTTTTGAACCCTGCCTTTGGCGTCATCATTGCCGCGCTTTTGCTGGGCGAACATATCGGCCCTGTCGACATTCTGGGCGTGGTGATTGCCGCTTTGGGGATTTTGGCTGTGCAATTGTCCAAACTGCGCAAAACGGCCCTTATCCCTTAACCACAGGCCTTGCGGCGGCGCGCCCCTGCCCAATTACGGCCACAATTGAGACCAGCTTTGCCACAGTTACGCCATGATTTGCAGGGGAAAGGAACCCAAAAACAATAGCCTGTAGCGAAAAAGGCGCAACTTTGGTCTGATTGTGTAATAAGAATGTCCAAATTACGCATATCCTATACCAAGGGCTAGAATTGTGGCGCAAGCTGGGTTAGATTTACAGCAATGCCCCCGACAGTGGGGTGAAAACGAGCAAAACGTACCAAACACTTAAGTTTGGACATGAGGCGGAGCAGTACTATGATGTCAGCGATCAATTTCGCTGTCCGCACTTCTGCGGGCAGCACGCAACTGGGGTCGGTTGCGGGTGAAGGGCAAAGCAATTTGGTTGCCGTTCAGCCTGGGCAAAGCATTTCGCTTAACCTCAGCCCTGGTTCAGTGGTCGCTTACAACCAGCAAGGCAATGATCTGGTTGTGCAGCTGATGGATGGCCGCACGATTGTGTTGTCTGGCTATTTTGCGGCCCCTGCGGGGGCAGAGAATAAACTTTATCTGTCTTCTAACGACCAGATTGTTGAAGTGCGCGTGGCCGACGGCGTTGATGGTGTTTTGTTCGCCGATTATGGCCCGACACAGGCCATGGAAAAATGGAGCCCGCTGGACAACCTTCGCTTTTCTGAGGCGGATGTGCTGGATGACGCAATGGTTGCCTCGAACGAGCCTGCAGGCATGGCGGGTCTTGTTCCAGGTTTGCTGGCAGGTGGCGGCACGGCTGCGGGTGTTAGCGGTCTTGGCACTGCCGCAGCTTTGGCGGGCGGTGCTGCAGTGTTGGGCGGCGGCGGCGGTGGAAGCGGCGGCGGTAGTGGCGGCGGCGGCGGTAATGGCGGCGGCGGCGGTGGTAACGGCGGCGGCGGTAACGGCGGCGGTGGCGGTGGCGGTAACGGAGGGGGCGGGGGCGGACATACGCCGCCCGCACTCGATCCGCGCGGTACAACCACTGTTACAACCAACAGCAACAATCCAAGTGTTGTCGTCTCTGGCACGGGTCACCCAGGTGATACAGTGGTCGTCACCATTGGCGGGGCAACCACCAACACCACCATCGGTACAAATGGCAAGTGGACTGTTACATTAACGGGCGGGAACTTGCCCCCCGATGGCACCTATTCGCCGACGGTGGTTGTGACCAATTCCAGCACAGGCGGCACCACCACGCTGACGGGATCGACTTATATCATCGACATGACCCCACCCGCCTTTGCCGTGCACGATGGCACCACGTCGGTCGGGCATATTCACAACATTGCCAGCTATATCGCTTCGGGCGGCTCGACCGTGATTTCTGGCACGGGCGAGGCGGGGGCAACCATGCGCGTGACGGCCAATGGCTACACCCGTACTGTGGTCGTGGGCGGGGATGGCAGCTGGCAAGTCAGCTTTACCCCAGCGCAATTGCCTGGCGGTGATTACCGCGAAGTGCCTGTCAGCATTACCGCCACGGACACCAACGGCAATGTCAGCGCTGCGCTGAACACGCGTATTGCAATTGACACTGTGGCCAACCCGATTGCTGTCAGCACAGTCGCGGGGGATGGCACTGTCAACCTGCAAGAAAGTTCAAATGGTTTTACCGTAACGGGTACAACTGTGGCTGGCGCGCAACTTATGGTCACAATTGGCGGGGTCACACAGACTTCGAGTGTGGGGGCAAATGGTCAATGGAGCGCCACTTTCGGCGGCGGGGTTGTTTCGCAAAACGGGCTGGCCACGATGACCCTGTCCAGCACCGATGGCGCTGGCAACCCGACTGTTGTTACCCATCAATTCCGCGTTGACACGCAGGCCACTGCCTCGATTGCGGCCAGCCAAGCCTATGGCACGTCGATCAATGCCGCCGAAGCGGCAGCGGGGGTAAATATTGTTGGCACGGCAGATCCGTTTTCTACAGTTGTCGTGAACTTCGAAGGCCAAAACCGCACAGTTTCTGCCAATGCGCAGGGACAGTGGACGGCCAGCTTTGATCTGTCCTCGTCGGTGGGCGGCAATGGCGCTGATCGCGCGAGCATCGTTTCGGTGACGGCAACCGACCCGTATGGCAACGTCGCGCAATCCTCGCAGACAATCACCATTGACACCCGTGCCCCAGATGATCCGTTTGTGACGGGCGATGCAGGCAACAATGGCTTTATGACAGGCGTGATCACGGCTGCAGCGGCGGGGGATTATACCTATTTCACGGTTGGCACCAATGGGGCTGCCCAGCAGCTTTCCGTTCTGTCTACCGCAGCATCGATGGGCTTTCACGAAGATCGGGTGACACCTGTTGCCAGCGAGCAGGCGAACTTTGCCACCCCCGTTCCTGATGGCACTTATTTGGTGATCCGCGATGTGGATGCGGCGGGTAATGAAAGCAGCACGTTGTATCTGCGTTCGGGCAGCGGAGTGATCATCGATTTGAACCGCGCGGGCCTACAAGGCTTTGACTTTGGCACAATCAACCTGATCTCGGCGGATGCGACCCTAAACCTGAACACGGCCCGCGTGTTGGCCCTGACAGGCGCGGACAAACAGATGACCGTCACGGGCAACGCGGACGATGTTGTTAATCTGTCGGGCGCAACCGCCACGGGCACTACGACTACGGCGCATGGCGAAACCTATCGGCTTTATACGCTGGGCTCGGGTGCGTCGGTGTTGATCGATGATGATATCACGGTGAACTTGAACACCCCCTAAGCGGAGATAGGGGCAATGCCCGTGCGCAAAAGTTTTGACGCCTTGGCAGATGCGGCGCTGCGCGCTGTACCCGCCTTTGCGATTGCCGCGCTGCTGGCGGGCTGTATGGATCAGCCTTCGCGCATGAGCACGGGCGCGCCGCTGTCGGGCGCTGTGGGCACCGAAGATGTGATGGCAGGATCGCGCGCCACATCAAACTTGATCCGCGATTTGCAAAGCCGCAATTCGGTCTTGCCTGCGGGCGGCCCCTTTTCGATTATAGCCGAACAGGTCCTTGCCGCCAGTAAAGGCGCAGCCGCAGCCGAACTGCGCGTGGCCCAGCTAAAGGCCCAAGCACAATCCAAGAATTGGTTGCCGCAAATTGGGCCCAGTGTCAGCCTGTCGTCGCTGTCGGGTTTGGCGACGGGACTGGCCTTGACGCAGCCCTTACTGGACAATGGCCGCCGCAAGGCCGAGCGTGACTTTGCCGCCGCCGATGTAGAAGTGGCGGCAGTGGGCCTGTCGATGGCCATGAACCAGCGGGTTTACGAAGGGATTTCCTATTACATCAGCGCGCAGCGCGCCCATGCGCAGGCCGCCGTATCGCGCCGCGCAGCCGAAAAGCTGGCACAGTTTGAAGGGCTGATGAAGGCGCGGGTGGACGGCGGGTTGTCAGATATGTCTGAACAGCAGGTCATCTCGCAGCGTTACGCCGAGGTGCAGGCCCAGCTTGCCGCCGACGCGCAGGCCGCCAACACGGCCGAGGCGCAGCTGGCCGCGCTGACGGGGGCCGCACCGCGCGATATGCGCGGACTAGATGCCTTGCGCGATATGCGCCAAGGCCCGCCCGCGCTGTCGGTGCTGCGCAAACAGGGCGAAGGCGCGCGCGTTTTGGCGCAGGTGCAACTGGCCAAATCTGATATGCTGCCGGGGGTTACCGCCAGCGCGGATGTTACGGATGGGGGCGCAAACACGGGCTTGCGCCTGACGGGTCTTGGCATTTTGAACCCTGGTGCGGGCGATACGATGCAGGCCTTGCGCGAAACTGCCACTGTTGTGCAGCGGCAAAATGCCGAAGCGGCGGAACTGGCGCAGCGCCGCCTTGTGGCCCTTGCCGGCGAGATTGATACCCTGACCAGCCGCGCCGCCCAAGGGGCGCAGGTTTTGGCGCAGACCGAAGCCAATTTAGAGTTATTCACCGAACAGTATACCTTAGGTCGTCGCAGTTTGCTGGAACTGGTTGGCCAATACGATGCCTTTGCCCAGTTGCAGCGCGACCAAGACGCATTGCGGTTTGAAATCGCGCTGCGCAGCGTTGAAATTGCCCGCGATCTGGGCCTTTTGGTGGATGGGGAACGGCTATGAGCGGGGCATCCAAACGCAAGGGCAAAAGCCAAGTTCTGGCGTTTGAGGCCAGCGCGCGCAGCACGCAGGTCGCCGCGCGACTGGCCGCCGCCTTGGCGCGCCCTGCCCATTCTGCGCAAGACATTCCGCCGCCTGCCAATACCCAAATCAGCGCCGCCGACGTCACCGCCGCGATGACCGAGGCGCTGGAAGCCCCCCTTGCCGCCCCGCCCGCGCCCATTGCCAGCCCCGCGCGCGCGCAGGCCGAAATGATCAGCCTATGTCTTGGGTTGATCGGGCATGAACGGTCTGTTGGCGATGTGCTGGAACAGGTGCAATTGCATGGCCAAAGCGAGGCGGGACTGATCACCGCGCTGGGCGCGTTAGGCATTTCCAGCGACGCGGCCCCTATGACTGCCGCGCGGGCAGGGGATTTCCCCGCGCTAGCGTGGCTGCAGTCGGGTGATATTGCGGTGGTGTTTTCGGTCAGCAAAACCCATGTGCAGCTGTATGACCCTGCCGCGACGGATAGCCGCCGTGACGTGGCGTTGGACCTCGCGGGGCTGACGGGTGGGCTGATCCACATCAAAACCGAAATTGAACAACTCGCACAGCGCCACAGCGATACTGCCGCGTCAAAGCATTGGTTCTAGGGCCAGTTTCTGCGCTATAAAAGGCAACTTGCCGAATCGTGGCCGTTTGGCTGGCCATGGTGCGGTTTAGAAACGTCCAGCCAGCATAACCTGTGGAGGGGATGGCTGGAACGTAGCTCATGCGTGGGGTACTGCCGCAAACAGACGCTCTTCGCGGGGCAGCAGGCTGCGCAGCGCTTTAAGCACTTGGTAATGCTGGTCTTCCAGCACAAATGCTGTGGCTTGTGACAGCAAAGTGCGGCTGTCATAGTCGGTCAGCACTTGGCTCAGCTGTTCAATGCCCCGCAGCAGTTGGATGCGCGCCTCCTTCGGGTCTGCATCGCCCGACAGCACCAATTGCGCGATATAGCAGACGCGGCGAACGGGGGTGTTCACCTCGTCTGGGCGAATCGCATCGCGCAGGCGCAAGATATGCGCGTTCGGGGTCATGATCGCGAGGCGCGAGCGTTTATCGCCGTTTTCGATCACAGCGCCGTTGATCAAAACCCGCTCATGCGGGCCGAGTTTTAAGACTAGTCCTGTCATGGGGTTCCTCGATCGCCGCGAAGCCCGCGCATCACGGCTGTGTTGATGTCGATCAGCACTTCGACCGAAGCCGTATCGTCGCGCACGGCGCGGCTGTGCTGTACCGAGAATTCATAAAGATAGAAAAGTTGCGCCCGCAGCGGGGCGGGCAGGCCATTGGTAGGTTCGGCCACATCGGCGGCCAAAGTGGCCCAAAGGCGTAGATTGTCGTCTAATGCGGTCATCAGACCACTGTAGTTTTGTTTGCGCGCAGCCCATGCCACAGTCAGGGCTTGGGTAACGCGGGCGAGCAGTTCGTATTCCAGCGCCCGCGGCGTTTTCTGCGGGGCTTCTGGGCGCGCATAGATAGCGCCTGCTTGGGTAGATTGGGCAAACACAGCATATCCTTCCTGGATTGCGGAGAATTACAAGAAAGGTTCGTTTTGAACCATGAAAGACGGCCGAAGGGGATTTTCCCCTTCGGCCAGATCTTTTAGCCGCGGAACAGCGACAGGATGTTTTGTGGCTGCTGATTGGCCATCGACAGCGACTGCGTCGCCAGCTGCTGCTGCACTTGCAACGCTTGCAGGCGGGCCGAGGTTTCTTCCATATTGGCGTCCACCATCGTACCGATACCCGATTTCAGGGCATCCGATAGTTTTCCCACAAATTCAGCCTGAATGTCGATTTGCTTTTGGGTCGAACCAAAGGCCGCAGCTGCATCGATCGAGGTTTGTAGCAATCCTTCAATCGACCCTAGGGCCAGTTGTGCGCCATTGGCTGAGGACACATCAATGCCATCTAGTGCGCCCAAACCACCCGAACCTGCGTTCTTGAATTGGCCGCTGACAGATAGGTCTTTCGTGCCGTCATTGATAAAGGACAGAACACCTGGCGATGCGCTATCATAGTCGACCACCAAAGCGGCGATACCCAAGGCATCAACCGAGTTCTTCAAGCCCACGGCGACCAGATCAGCGACCGAGTTGTTGCCCGAGTCAATATCGGCGGCGGTGATTGTGTAGGATGCGGTCTTATCGCCAAAACGCATGCTGACTTTATCGCCTACAGCCCAAGCGGTTGCACCATCTTGCAGCGTGACTTCATCCGAGCCACCGCCCTGATCCAGTGCCAAAACGAACGTATCCGCATCGGTGGATACCAAAGCGTTACCGCCGCCAGCCGCAAAAACGTCATTGGCGGCATAGGCGCCCGTTGACAAATCTTGCGCGTTCACGGTGATCGAAGATGCTGCAACGCCCGTCGTAGACCGGTCCAGCGAGGACAGAATTTCGACTGTGCCCGACCCTGTGCCATTGACCAAATTTAGGCCATTGAACTGCGCGGCACCCACCACGGATTCAATTTGTGCTTTCAGTTTGGTTACGTCGGTTTGAATTTTTGCGCGGTCGACGTTGCCCTCTTGCGCGGCCACAATCTTGCCCTTCATTTCGGTCAATAGTTCCGTCACAGTTTCAGAAGCTTCGCGCGCCACGGCGATGGTGGACGAGCCCAGATTAAGACTGTCAGAAATACCCTTAAAGCCCTTTACGTCTGATTCCATCACTTTGGAAATCGCCCAAACGGCGGCGTTGTCCTTGGCATTGGAAACCGATTTACCGGTGGAGATTTCGAACTGCGTGGCAGCCATATTGATGTTGATTTTCTTCATGGTTTGTAGCGCAACCATCGCGCTGTTGTTCGTCAAAATCGAAGACATACCCTAGTTCCTTCACAAACTGCCTGCGCTTTGCGCGGCTTGGTTGACACGGAGCGAATGCGCCGTGTGGATGGCCGTTCTGAACGCTGCGCCCTTTAGATTTGCATAATCTGCGGTCGCGCCACCCCATCACGGGATGCAAGTCCTATTAGCGGCCCAAGGCCCTAAAACTTTCCTAACGTCCGCCAACCGCATCTTTAGAATTTGAGGTAACTTTTCGCCTTGGCACGTGGCGCGGCGCGGCATCAATACCGACGTGCAAAGCTGCTTTGCTGGCCATGTTGTGCCCGATGGCCGCGCCCATTGTATGTGGAAAAGCCCTGCGCAGCATCGCGGATTTCGGCAAGCCTGCGCTGGGCGGCCCGCACGCCGCGCCCTGCGGCCACAAGGCAGGCCGCATTGCGTTCGGCCTTGGCCTTAATCTGAGTCAAAAGCGCGGACTCTCGCATGGTTTGCGCGGCGGCCATGCTTGTCTCTAGCGCGGGCGACAGGTGTTCCAAAAGCGCAAAATCTGCGACTAAAATTGCGCTGTGAATGCGATCTAAAAGTTCTAGCGTTGTGGCATTAGCCTGCATGTCCCGCCCTTTCTTTAAGAGAATTGAAAATCTGTTCTGCAAGGCCGATTCCGCCCTTTTCGACCATGGCTTTGGCCTGCTCTGCCCGCAAAAACGATGAAAACTGTTCTTCCCCGATGCCGCCACTAAAGCCTTCTGGTGCAGCGCCAAGCCCCGCATGACCCAGCATTTCGGCCAAAAAACTGGCCTCTAGCGCCTGTGCCTTTTCCATAAGCGCGCGGTCTTGGGGGCCAAGGCTGGCAGGCGTCGGCAGCGTTGATGGCGGCAAAAGGGGGCGAATCGGTGTATCCATAGCGCGCTCCTGAAAGATCGGATTTTTCGTAATATGCGCGGTTTGGGTAAACAGATGGTAACCAATCACGGGCAAAGTCAGCACATCCGCCAGAAGGCGCGGCAGAAGTCGAGGGATGATGATTTCGCAAGTGATGCAACAGCTGTTTGGCCCAGTTTTACAGGGCTCTCATGGCGATTCTGATCCTGTGCTTGGCGGCGATCAGGGCGCTGAATTCGCAGGCCTTATGGCCGAGGGTGATGATTCGCCCGTTGGGGCCGAGGGCGCGACAAAGGGGGCGACTGACAGCCCTCTGCCCATAATTGCAACGCCAGACCCTGCTGCGAGCACACCTGCGGTGACAGCGGGACAGTTCAATTTGCCTGCATCAGCGCGAGTTGCTGCCAGTTTCCAAAGTTATGAAATGCCCAGCTCCGTGGCTTTGCAAGACAGCGCGGGCGAAAGCGCTAGCGCCGCCAGTGCCAATGCTGCGACCCTTTTGCCAAATGCCCCGTCAGTGCTGACCGCCGATGCTACGCTTGGTCTGGCGGCACAGGTTGATGCTGGCGATGGTCGCGGGCCCTTTGGGCAAGGTGGGATCGGGATCGATCCATCCCTACTTGGCGGCAGTTCAGCCGAAGGCTTGCCCGATTTCGCTGATTTGGCGGGCAAGTTGACGCCCCCCGATGCGCCAAGCCGCACGCAGACAGCAAAGGCTTTGGACGCAGATAGAGTTACGCTTGAAAATTCCCCCGCCAAGGCTGCAAATTCTGGCCCTGCGCTGGATAGGCCCAGCGGCAGCATACTGCAATCTAGCGCATCTATCACCCCCAACGCAGCCGCCAATATAGGTCTGCAAAGCCTTCATCCTTTGGCCGCGCAGTCCCTTACCGCAGGGCGCGGCGCTAGGGCTGGCGCGTCAGATCCGCCCTTGGCGGAACAGCTTATTGCCCGCGCAGCCGATGGCCCCGCGCCACTGGTTACGCTGCGGCCCTTTTCTTTTGCAGCAAATGCGGCGTTAGCGGCGCTGCAAGGCAGTGCGCAAAA
>CAXNIF010000032.1:0-9942 GCA_964202345.1 Cypionkella sp. | reverse complement strand
CTTCACCGGAAATGAAATGGGGCGTCCATGACAGGCGCAAAAGGCCAAGGCAAAGCAGCCCCACCATGCCCAGATACCCTGCGATGTCCCAGCCCGCATTGTCCCAAACGCGGCTGCGGCGCGGGGGCAGGAACACAAAGACCAGCCCTGCCACAAAGCCAACGAATGGCACCAAAGTCAGCAGCGCCCAGCGGCCCGAATGGCCCGCATCATGCAATCTGCGCGCCGACACCGCCAGATGCACCACCGCCAAAAGCGCCAGCACGGGAAACACAAACCTGTGCTGCATGGGCGAAAGTTCTGCCACAATGGCCGCACCGATTGACCCAATCAGCGTGACCAGCCAGACCATAAACGCAGCCCTAGGCCCCGCGCTGCCATGAAAGCTAAACAAAAAGGCCAAAGCCGCCATAAGCCGCTACTGCACTGCGTGGAAAAAGCGATCGCTGCGCCATGTCCAAAAGGCCAGCATCGAGCGACCGGCCGAAGAAAACATGACACGGTCAGCGCGGCCCAGCAGATATTCAAAGGGCACAACGCCCAAGCCGCCCCCAGCAGGATCAAAGCGGCTGTCCATAGAATTATCGCGGTTGTCGCCCATGAAAAAGAAATTGCCCTCTGGCACAGTGAAGACGCCGGTATCATCGCCGCGCGTGCCATTTGCGATGTTCAGCACAACATGGCCGCGCCCTTCGGGCAAGGTCTCGATGGCGCGCGGTCTTTCGCATATCGCCCCATCGGCCACAGCGCCATTTGCGCAGACGGGACGGTTGCGCATAGGGCCTTGGGCCTCCATCACCTCGGTAAAGGTGCCATCAGGAATTTGCGGTGCCATAGCGCCATTGATGAACAAAACCCCGTTCTTGATTTGAATTTGATCGCCGGGCATGCCAATCAGCCGCTTGATCATATCACTGCCATTATGCGGATGACGAAACACAATCACATCGCCGCGTTCGGGCATGCTGGCAAATATCCGTCCCGAAATCGGGCAAATCGCAAAGGGGCACGAGTATTTGGAATAGCCATAGGCCATTTTATTGACAAAAATGAAATCCCCAATCAACAGCGTGGATTTCATCGATTCCGAAGGAATCCAAAAGGGCTGGAAAAACAGGCTGCGGAAAACGCCTGCAATCAGCAGCGCATAGACCACCGTTTTGACATGATCGATCCAAGTTTCTTCTTTTGCGGCGCTGGCCATGGCGAGACTCCTTGTGTGATTGGGCGCTGTTTGCGCGCGCGCGCCGCCTGTGTCAAGTTTTGGGCAGAGGTTCTGCCAGGGGCCGCGCCTCAATGACCACAAAGGCCTGCGCCCAAGGGTGATCGTCGGTCAGGGTCACATGCACCACGGCCTCGTGGCCAGGCGGGGTCATTTGCGCCAGCTTTTCCGCCGCCCAGCCCGTCAAATGCATCACGGGTTGGCCTGTGCGCAGATTTGAAACGGCCATATCAACCCAAGATATCCCCATCGTCAGCCCCGTGCCCAGCGCCTTGGAACAGGCCTCTTTCGCGGCCCAGCGCTTGGCATAGGTGGCCGCTTCACCATGCGGACGCGAGGCGGCTTTGGCCTGTTCCTGCGGCGTGAAGACGCGGCTGCGAAAGCGGTCGCCAAAACGATCCAGCGTGCCTTGGATACGATCAATATTCGCAAGGTCGGTTCCGATGCCAAGGATCATGACAGGCCCAAAATCATTACCCCGCCCGCGCCATATCCATTCGCCTGCGCATTTCCTCAATCGCGGGGCCAAGGCCCAGAAACACGGCCTCGCCCATCAGAAAATGGCCGATGTTCAGTTCCATCACTTCGGGAATCGCCGCGATGGGGGCGACGTTGTCATAGGTCAGGCCGTGGCCGGCATGCACCTCTAGGCCCAAGGAATGGGCCAGCGCCGCCCCCTCGCGCAGGGCTTGCAATTCTGCCTCGGCCTCCTCCTCGCGCCCGATCGCGTGCAGGTCGGAATATAGGCCCGTGTGCAGTTCGACCACCGCCGCGCCGATTCGGGCCGATGCCTCGATCTGGCGGGGATCATGGCTGATGAACATCGACACACGGCAACCTGCACCCCGCAAAGGCGCGATATAGGCGGCAAGGCGATTGTCATCGCTCGCCACATCCAGCCCGCCTTCAGTTGTGCGTTCTTCGCGTTTTTCGGGCACAAGGCAAACGGCATGGGGTTTGAGGCGCAGGGCAATCGCCTGCATCTCATCGGTGGCGCCGCATTCGAAATTCAGCGGAATACCAATGCCCGCGCGCAAGGCTTCCATATCCGCGTCGCGAATATGGCGGCGGTCTTCGCGCAGATGGGCGGTGATGCCATCTGCGCCCGCTGCCTCGGCCAAAAGGGCGGCGCGCAAAGGGTCTGGCCACGCACTGCCGCGCGCATTGCGCAGCGTGGCGACGTGGTCGATATTCACGCCAAGGCGCAATTTATGCTTTGGGATCATGGCCAGAGCCGTCATGCTGATCTTCCTTTTCGCGCATAGATTTCATCCGCTGTGCCGCCGCCGCCATGGCTGCGCGCAGACGCCCGCGTTTTTCGCTGCGCTCTTCCGCCTTGGCTTCGCGCGCCTTTTGATAGGCGCGCACGATGGGAATGGTCAAATAGTAAAAAACCGCCGACAAAACTGCGCCGATGATCAAAGACCCCATAAAATATGGCAAATAGACATCCTGCCAAAAGCGCAATAGCCCGCTCCACTGCATCACATCCGCCGAGAAAAGGGATAGGAAATTGCGCCACAAATCCTCACCCGCGCGGGCAAAGGCTGCGCCAATGGCGCGCGCCGTCAAGTCGGAATCCACCCCCAGCAGCCAATGGCCCAGCGAAATAGATGCAACAGCGATAAAGGGGGTGGTGATGGGATTGGTGTTCAGCGTGCCGATCAGCGCGGCCAAAATATTTCCGCGCACCAAGAGCGCGCCAAGCCAAGCAAACAAAAATTGCAGCCCCGGCAAAGGCAAAAAACCAACCAGTGAGCCCGCGAAAACGCCGCGCGCCACCCGGTGCGGGTCATCGGGCAGGCGCGACATGCGATGCATGACATAAAGGGTCGCGCGCCGAAACCCGCCACGAGGGTAGACCAGTTGCAGCAGCCAAGACCACCACTTTAAAGGTTCCCGTCGCTTAAATACCACTTTAACCTGCCTTCACTTTCATCAGAATCGCCCCTTACGGCTTGCGCGTGACATCTCTGTGACGGGTGACCTGCGCAACATCTGTTTCTGCTTCTAGCGCCGTCATCACCATGTGCAAATGTTCGACATCGCGCAAGTCTACGTCGATAAAAAGTCGATAAAAATCTGGCTTCTTTTCGGTAAATCTTAGGTCAGATATATTCGATTTTTGTTCCCCGACAAGGGTGCAGATGCGCCCTAAGACGCCCGTATCATTGGCAATGGCTACATCCAGCGTCACGGTATTTACGGCCGCATGTCGGCCCGAATGCCAGTGCAAATCTACCCAGCGCTGCGGCTGACCTTCCAATTCGGCCAAGGCAGGGCAGTCAATAGAATGCACCAAGACACCGCGCCCGCGATAGGTGATGCCAACAATCCGCTCGCCGGGCAAGGGCTGGCAGCAAGGGGCGCGAACAAAGCTTTGATCGGCGGTCAGCCCGGCCACGGCGCGGGCGCTGTCAACCTCTTCGCCATCGGTTTTGCCCAAGTCGGGATATAGCGCAACGACCACTTTGCGCGCCGTTAACTCTGCCGCGCCCAGAGCGGCCAAAAGATCACCCTCATCAACATAGCCCAGCAGCTTGGCCGCCGTGCGCAGGGCCTTATCGGTGGCTTTTTTGCCGGCATGATCAAAAGCGGCACGCGCAAGCTCTTGTCCCAACCGCACAAAACGGCTGCGGTCTTCTTCGCGCAAACTGCGCCGAATGGCCGCCTTGGCGCGGCCCGTCGTGACGATGTCAATCCAACTGGCTTGCGGCTTTTGGCCCTCGGCCGTTAGGATTTCCACCGATTGGCCATTTTTCAACCGCGTCCATAAGGGCACGCGAATCCCATCAACTTTGGCTGAAACACAAGAGTTGCCAATGCGCGTATGAATGGAATAGGCGTAATCCAGCGGTGTCGCACCGCGCGGCAATTGAATCACATCGCCCTTTGGCGTAAAGCAAAACACCTGATCGGAATACATTTCCAATTTGACATTTTCCAAGAATTCCGATGTGTCCCCCTCGTCCAACCTTTCGGTCATCGACGCGATCCAGCGCGCAGGATCGACAGCAAAGGGGTTTTTCGCCCGCACCCCTTCGCGGTAGGCCCAATGCGCGGCAACCCCTGCCTCGGCCACTTCGTGCATCTCGCGGGTGCGGATTTGCACTTCGACACGTTTGCCATCGCGGCCAGAAACCGTTGTGTGAATGGATCGATAGCCGTTTGTTTTGGGCTGGCTGATGTAATCCTTAAACCGCCCGGGCACAGCGCGCCAGCGTTGGTGGATCACCCCCAAAATACGATAGCAATCGCCAACATCGGCGCAGATCACCCGAAAGCCGTAAATGTCCGACAGGCGGGAAAAGGCCAAGTCCTTTTCCTGCATTTTGCGCCAAATCGAATAGGGCTTTTTCGCGCGTCCGTAAACGGCGGCGTCAATTTGCACTTTTTCCAACTCACTGACGATATCGGCGGTGATTTTATGCACCACATCCCCCGCCTCGCGTTGAAGCATCAAGAACCGGCGGATGATGGATGAACGGGCCTCGGGGTTGATCACGCGAAAAGACAGATCTTCCAGTTCCTCGCGCATCCACTGCATCCCCATGCGCCCCGCAAGGGGGGCATAGATTTCCATCGTCTCGCGCGCTTTTTGGGCCTGCTTTTCGGGGCGCATCGATTTGATGGTGCGCATATTGTGCAAACGGTCGGCCAGTTTCACCAAGATCACCCGTAGGTCCTTGGACATGGCCATAAACAATTTGCGAAAATTTTCGGCCTGCGCGGCTTCGGTAGAGGCAAGCTGCAAATTGGTCAATTTGGTGACGCCATCGACCAATTCCGCCACTTCGCCCCCAAAGAGGCGTTCCAGTTCGGTATAGGTGGATTTGGTATCTTCGATGGTGTCGTGCAAAAGCGCTGTGATGATGGTGGCATCATCCAGATGCTGCTCTGTCAAAATGGCGGCAACGGCGACAGGGTGGGTAAAGTAAGGTTCGCCCGATTTGCGGGTCTGGCCCTCGTGCATGGCCATGCCATAGGCATAGGCGCTGCGGATCAAGTCGGCATTACTGCGCGGGTTATAGTTGCGGACAAGCGCGATCAAATCTTCGACATCGATCATCCGCTTGCCCCGCTGGGAATTATTGCCCCACTATGCACCCCGAAATGCGCCGCATTTCGCCTCATGCCGGCTTAGTTATCGCCCTGCGCTTCCATCAAAGCGCGCAGCAGCTTTTCTTCGGACATGTCATCTTGCGCGGGGCGGTCAATATCGCCTGTCATCAATAGCGCCATCTGATCTTCTTCGGGTTCGTCCACTTCGATCTGAGTCTGGAAGCTTTCGATCATCCGCTCGCGCAAGCTGGCCGCCGATTGGGTTTCTTCGGCAATTTCGCGCAAGGCTACAACGGGATTTTTATCGTTGTCCCGATCTACCGTGGGGGCAGAGCCTGCCTGCATCTCGCGGGCGCGGTGCGCCGCCAACATCACCAAATCGAACCGGTTGGGAACTTTGTCAACGCAATCTTCTACCGTCACGCGGGCCATAGGTCACTCCAATACAGGAAGGGCTTTGAAAGGGCCTTCCTAGGCGGGATTATGGCATTTGACAAGCAGATAATCGCGAAAACCCTAGGCTTTCAGCGCAATGACGCCGCTGCGCGATTCGTCGGGCAGGGCCGCATACATCTCGCGCACGGTTTTGCCAAAAACGGGATGACGCCAGTCTGGGGAAATATCCATCAATGGGGCCAAAACAAAGGCCCGCTCGTGCAGGCGGGGATGCGGCAAAATCAGGCGATCGGGCGCGGTTTGGGCAGCCAAACTGATGTCTAAATCTGCCCAAGCGCGAAAGCTTTGGGTATCGGGCAAAATCTGATCGCCAAAGGCCAAAAGATCCAAATCTAAACTGCGCCCGCCCCAGCGGTGGTGCCGCTCGCGGCCATGATCGGCCTCAATCTTGGCCAACTGCTGTAATAAGGCAACGGCATCGCCCATATCTGGCCGCGCAACGCATAGCGCGCTGTTGACATAATCGGGCCCCGCCCCAGCGGGAAAGGCGGGCGATTGAAAAAAGCGGCTGGCCTTGAGCGCTGTGAAACCGAGGGCTTTTATATCCTTAATCGCCGCAATCTGAGTTTGCAGGGGTGTTAACGTTCCATTAGGGAAATTGCCGCCAAGCGCAATGAGCGCAAACATTCCAAAATATCCCCTAGACTATGCTTGGCCCTGACTTGCGCCACCACACGGCGATGTTACCAATCCCCCTCTACTGCGGCTTTACTCTCGTGTCATGTCATTTTTCTGTTGACCAAAAACTGAAAAGTCAGGGATCAAATGTTTTATAAAGACGAACGACTTGCGCTGTTTATCGATGGGTCTAACCTTTACGCAGCATCGAAAGCTTTGGGTTTCGACATTGATTACAAATTGCTGCGCACCGAGTTTTTGCGCCGTGGCAAATTACTGCGCGCTTTTTACTATACGGCGCTGCTCGAGAATGACGAATACTCGCCCCTGCGTCCCTTGGTTGATTGGCTGAACTATAATGGCTTTACCATGGTGACGAAGAACGCCAAGGAATATACCGATTCAATGGGTCGGCGTAAGGTCAAGGGCAATATGGATATCGAGTTGACCGTCAATGCGATGGAGTTGGCCCCCCGCGTCGATCACATTGTATTGTTTTCTGGCGATGGTGATTTTCGCCCCCTTGTCGAAAGCCTTCAACGTCAAGGCGTGCGGGTCTCGGTTGTATCAACCATTCGCAGCCAACCGCCCATGATTTCGGACGAATTGCGCCGCCAATGTGACAATTTTATTGAATTGGACGAGTTGCGCGACGTCATCGGTCGCCCCCCGAGAGAGCCGCGCCCCGAATATGAAGCGGATGCGCAAGCGGCAAAATAGGCGCAGGGCACTAGACCTGCGGCAAATCCAGCCTTACAACATGCCAAAAGCATGGGTGACCGATGGGCAGGCTTTCTTCTTTGACGCTGTATTTGGCCGCCCCGCGCGGGTTCTGTGCGGGCGTGGACCGGGCGATAAAGATTGTCGAGCTTGCGTTGCAAAAATGGGGCGCGCCCGTTTATGTGCGCCACGAGATTGTTCACAATAAATATGTTGTGGATGCTTTGCGCGCCCAAGGGGCCATTTTTGTCGAAGACTTGGACGACTGCCCCAATGATCGCCCCGTGGTGTTTTCGGCCCATGGCGTGCCGAAATCTGTGCCAGCGGCGGCGGCGGCGCGGGCGATGATCGCCGTTGATGCCACCTGCCCCCTTGTGACCAAAGTCCATAATGAGGCGCAGCGCCACTATGAGGCGGGCTTGCAAATGGTCATGATCGGTCATGCGGGCCATCCTGAAACGATCGGCACGATGGGGCAGTTGCCCGAAGGTGAAGTTCTGCTGGTAGAAACCGCAGAGGACGTGGCACGATTGACCCCGCGTGATGCGGCCAAATTGGCCTATATCACCCAAACCACCCTATCCGTCGATGACACCGCAGGCATTGTGGCTGCCCTTCAGGCGCGGTTTCCCGCCATTATCGGCCCGCATAAAGAAGATATCTGCTATGCCACCACCAACCGCCAAGCCGCCGTCAAGGCGATTGCGGGCAAGATTGATGCGCTGCTGGTGATCGGCGCGCCAAATTCATCCAACTCGCGCCGCTTGGTCGAAGTGGGGGCGAATGCGGGCTGCGGCTATGCTCAGTTGATCCAACGCGCAGATGAGGTGGACTGGCGCGCGCTAGAGGGTATCTCTGCGCTGGGCCTGACGGCGGGGGCATCGGCCCCTGAAGTGCTGGTGAACGAAGTGATCGACGCCTTTCGTGCCCGCTATGAGGTGACGGTGGAATTGGTGGAAACAGCGGTCGAAGCGATAGAGTTCAAAGTGCCCCGTATCTTGCGAGAAAACGCATGATCCCGCGGCCCGCCCTTTTTCTTGGTCTTGCGGGTTTGATTCCATTTATCGCCGCAGCTGCCGTGATCGCCCTAAAGCCCAGTTTGTCGCTGGGCGGTATAGAGCAACCCATTTTGGCCTATGGCCAGTTGGTCATGCTGGGCTATGGGCAGGTGATTTTATCCTTTATGTCGGGGGTATTATGGGGCTTTGCGGCACAGCATCGGCGTGCGCGCTATTGGCCCTATGTCGCATCGGTCTTGCCCGCACTATGGGTTTTCTTTACGGCCTTTCTGCCACAGTCCGACCAATATATCACCCTTTGCATCGGCTTTGCCGCGCTGCTGGTTTTAGATTTTCTATTCGCCCGCGCGGGTTTGGCCCCGCCTTGGTGGATGCAACTTCGCGTGATTTTGACGGCGGTTGTGATGGCGTGCTTGGCCGCTTCAATTTATTATAGCTAACCCTTAGGAACCGCGATGCCCGATCTTTTTGCCTATACGGACGGCGCCTGTTCAGGCAATCCAGGCCCTGGCGGTTGGGGCGTGCTGTTGATCGCCCGCGACGGCGGGGCGGTGATGAAAGAGCGCAGCCTAAATGGCGGCGAGCCTGACACAACCAACAACCGCATGGAGCTGATGGCCGCGATTTGCGCGCTTGAGGCGCTGAGCAAGCCCAGCGTATTGACCGTTGTGACCGACAGCGCCTATGTCAAAAATGGGGTGACCGAATGGATCCACAATTGGAAGCGGCGTAATTGGCGCACGGCCAGCAATGGCCCCGTGAAAAACGTGGATCTGTGGCAAAGGCTGGATGCGGCGCAGGCCCGCCACCAAGTGACATGGACATGGATCAAGGGCCATGCCGGCCATGTGGAAAACGAGCGCGCCGACGCGCTGGCTCGGGAAGGCATGGCCCCTTATAAGACAAAGGCGGGCGCATGACGTTGCTTTACCTGCTTGATATCGCCTCGGTTGCTGTCTTTGCGCTGACGGGGGCTTTGGTGGCCTCGCGCAGCCAACTCGATATCGTAGGTTTTATTTTTGTGGCCTGCCTCACAGCAGTAGGGGGCGGCACGATTCGCGATGTTCTGCTCAACCGCGATGCGGTTTTTTGGGTGGCTGACCCGTCCATCTTGCTCGCGGCTGTTCTTGCGGCTGTGGCGGTGTTCTTTAACGCTCATAGACTGGAAAGCCGCTATCGGGCGCTGATTTGGCTGGACGCCTTTGCCTTGGCGGTGGCTGTGCCCGCAGGGGTGGGCGTGGCCATGGGCATGGGGCATGATTGGCCTATCATCTTGGTGATGGGGGTTATCACAGGTGTTTTTGGTGGGCTGATGCGTGATGTTGTCTGCAACGAAGTGCCGCTGGTGTTGAAACAGGGCGAAATCTACGCCACCGCTGCCTTTGCCGGGGCTTTGGCCGCAGTGGTGGCGCTATGGGCTGGGCTGGGCCAGCGGGAAGGATTGCTGATTTGCGCCGTTGTCACGTGGATTTTGCGGGCAGGTTCTATCGGTCTGTCGTGGCGCTTGCCTGTTTACAAATCTACGCCGCCCCGCGCGGAGGCGCCAAAACAGAAATAGCGCGGATGCGCCAAAACAGAAATAATGCAAAGGCCCTAGGGTCATAGCGCCCCGCTTGGCCAGCGCACTGTCATAAAGAACGACTGCGCCGCAGCTATTTCGCGAAATAGGTCTTGTATAAGAAAATCAATAAGACCGCGCCCAAAACTGCGCCGACAAAGCCAGACAAAAGCCCAATCAAAGCGCCCAGCATCTGCAAAGTCAAACCGCCAATCACAGCGCCACCGATCCCAATGGCGATGGTGGTTGGCAGATCAACATTCAGCCGCATCACCCGCGTGGCAATG
>CAXNIF010000031.1:0-9989 GCA_964202345.1 Cypionkella sp. | reverse complement strand
TTGACGTTCGATCCATAGGCGCCTTCGGCATTGGAAAACACCCGCAAGGCGGCGGTGTCGATGTCAACGCCTTGGGCATCCATATAGGCCAGCGTATGGGCACGGATAAAGTTTTGCGACAGGGGCTCATCCTCGGCGGTGGCACATTTCCACGCCGCCTCGGCCAGCATTTTGGTTTGCAAGGGCAAAAGATCGCGGAAAATTCCCGACAATGTCATCAACACGTCAATGCGCGGGCGGCCCAGTTCGGCCAGCGGGATCAAATCGGCCCCGCATAGGCGTCCATAGGCGTCAAAGCGCGGCTTTGCCCCCATCAGCGCCAAGGCTTGGGCAATCGGCCCGCCATCGGTTTTGATATTGTCGCTGCCCCATAGCACCAAGGCGATCGAGCGCGGCAGGCGCGGGTGGGTGTCCAGCAGCACCTGTGCCTGCGCCGCGCCATCGCGCAAGGCAAATTCGGTGGGCATGCGGAACGGATCAAAGGCGTGGATATTGCGCCCTGTGGGCAAAATTTGCGGGCTGCGGATCAAATCGCCCCCCGCCACAGGCGCGGTAAAGCGCCCCGCCAAGGCGCGCAGCAAAGCGGGTATTTCTGCGTCTTGCGACAAAAGCCCATTCAGGCGCGCGCGCTCGGTCTTGTCCATGCTGGGCAACAGGTCCAAATACCCCGCGCGCTGGCTCTCGCTCATGGCGCGGCCCAGAACGTGCAACCCTTCGGGGATCAGGCTGCCTTCGGCTTCGATCAAGGTCAGCCACAGCTTGTCGGGTGCATGGCCGTCCATATCCACGGCGGCGGCCTGTTCGGCGATCAACTGGGCCAAATCCGCGCGCCCCTGCGCCGCACTGTCCATCGCGCGATACCGCGCAAGGCTATCCTTTAGGTCAAGCAGCCCCTTATACAGCCCCGCTTGCGCCAAAGGCGGGGTCAAATGGGTGATTGTGATGGCATTGCTGCGCCGCTTGGCCAGACTGGCTTCGGATGGGTTATTGGCGGCATAAAGATAGATGTTGGGCATCGCGCCAATCAGGCGATCGGGCCAGCACGCCCCCGAAGCGCCCGCTTGTTTACCCGGCATAAATTCTAGTGCGCCATGCATACCAAAATGCAGCACGGCGTCGGCGCGAAAGCTGTTTTTGATCCAAAGATAGAAATTGGCAAAGGCATGGGTGGGGGCAAAGCCCTTTTCGAACAGCAGGCGCATGGGGTCGCCCTCATAGCCAAAGACGGGCTGAATTCCGACAAAGACATTGCCAAACTCGGCCCCCAGCACAAACACGCCGCGCCCATCGCTTTGCTGTTTGCCCGGAACGGGCCCCCAGACCTTTTCGATCTCATGCAGCCACGGGGTTTGCGCGACCATTTGATCGGCACTGATATGGGCGGCGACATTGGCCGCTTGGCCATAGCGGGCTGCCGTGCCGCCCAAAACTGCCGCGCGCAAAGACTCGACGCTGTCGGGCGGGGTCAGGGCATACCCTTCGGCGGCCATGGCGTGCAACGTGTTGTAAAGGCTTTCAAAAACCGACAAATAGGCCGCTGTTCCCACGGCCCCCGCATTGGGCGGAAAGCCGTAAAGCACAATGGCCACACGCCGCTTGGCGGCAAGGCTGCGGCGCAGTTTGGCAAGGCGCAGGGTTTTTTCCGCCAAGGAGGCGATGCGCTCGTGGCAAGGGGACATGGCCTTTTCCGCGCCATTCACCGCCAGGGCGGGGCGGCATTGATGGGCGCAGCCCGTGCAGCCCGATGCGCCATGGCGCCCGGCAAATACAGTGGGATTGGTGGCCCCGTCCAATTCGGGCAAAGCCACCAGCATGGTGGTTTCTATCGGCCCAAGTCCACCTGCCGCCCCGGCCCATTGGCCCAGCGTTTGAAACTCTAGCGGATGGGCGGCGATATAGGGCACATCCAGCGCGGCCAGCACGGCGGCGGCGGCTTCGCTGTCGTTATAGGCCGGCCCACCCACCAGCGAAAACCCCGTCAGCGACACCAAAGCATCGACTTGCGCGGCCCCGCCCGATTGGCAATAGGCCTCGATGGCGGGGCGGCCATCCAAACCCGACGCAAAAGCAGGAACGCAGGCAATCCCGCGCGATTCAAAAGCGTCGATCACTGCATCATAATGCGCGATATCCCCCGACAAAATATAGCTGCGCAGCAACAAGAGGCCCACGCGCGCCACCGCACCTTGAGGGCGGGGCAAGTCTTGGATATCGGTGGTGATCCGCGCGGCCAGGCGCGGATGATAGAGCCCCAACTCAGGGTATTCGACGGGCGGCTTTGCCTTTGCGCTGTGCCATTCAGATTTCGACGCATAGCGCGACACCAAAAATCGCACCATTTCTTCGATATTGTCGTCCGATCCCCCCAGCCAATACTGCATCGACAAGAACCACGCCCGCAGGTCTTGGGCCTTGCCGGGAATAAAGCGCAGGATTTTTGGAATGCGGCGCAGCATGGTCATTTGCCGCTGACCCGAGGTGCTGGATTTTTTGGGCTGAGGCTTTAGCTTTTTCAACAGCGCCATCGCGCCAGAGGCGGGGCGCGACATATCCAATTCGCCCATTTTTGTCAGCGATACGATGGATTTATCGGCAATCAGGCCCACAAAAGCATCAACCCGCGCGCGCGCGGCTTGCAGGTCTGGCAAAATGGCGTTGATGTGTTCTTCAAGGAAAATCAAATTGGTGATGACCATATCCGCCTCGGCCAAGGCCGATTTGGCGGCGGCCAAGGCCGAAGGATCCCCCGCCCATTCTGCGCAGGCATGAACGGATACTGTCAATCCGGGGAAATCAACCGCAAGGCGCGGCGCGATGCGCGCGGCGGGGCCAGCGGCGTGACTGTCCAACGTGACAATCACCACGTTATAGGCCGGGATCAAAGGCTTATCCGCGCGCATAATGGGCCTTTGCCTCGTAGAGGGTTTCAACGGAAATCGCGGCGATGCCGCGCTCGCTTGCATAGGTTTCGGTGTTGCGCCGCGCCTTCCCGCGCACAAAGAACGGGATTTTCTTCAATTCGCGTTCGGCAGGGGCCAGCCAGATAACATTGCTGCCCGGCACAGAATCCTGGCCATCGACAGGCTGCGCCGCCCCGGGTTCTGGCTGGGGTTCTGGATCGCTTGCGCGTTCCACATGTTGCCCGCCATGATGCGAAGCACCTGCTGCATCGTGAAATTCGAAATCATCGCGGAACATATGCAAAAGATGGTCTTCCAGCCCCATGACCAGCGGATGCACCCAAGTGTCAAAGATCACATTCGCGCCTTCCCAGCCCATTTGCGGGGAATAGCGGGCGGGGAAATCTTGCACATGCACGGGGGCGGAAATCACCGCGCAAGGGATGCCTAGGCGCTTGCCGATATGACGCTCCATTTGTGTGCCCAGAATAAGCTCGGGCTGCAGGGCGGATATGGCCTCCTCCACCTCAAGATAGTCATCGGAAATCAGCGCCGTCAGGCCCAAGGTTTGCGCCAGCGCGCGGATCGGGCGGGCCATTTCGCGGTTGTAGCATCCGATGCCTGCCACGGAAAAACCCATCTCTTCGCGGGCAATGCGCACGGCGCTGGCGACATGGGTGCCATCGCCAAAGATAAAGACGCGCTTGCCCGTCAAATAGGTGCTGTCCACACTGCGCGTCCACCATGGCAGGCGCAGGCGCGCGGTGTCGGCGCGCAAGGCCATGCCGGTGATCTGCGCCACTTCGGCCAGAAAATCATGCGTTGCGCCCACGCCAATGGGCACGCATTTGGTAAAGGGTTGACCCAGCTTTGTCTCGCACCAGCGCGCGGCGGATTCGGCGTGTTCGGGATACATCAAAACGTTGAAATGCGCCGCGCCCATGCGGGCGATATCGCTGGGGCGCGCGCCCATCGGGGCCACGACATTGACCCCAATACCCATATCCGCCAAGAGGCGCGTCACTTCGGTGATGTCATCGCGGTGACGAAAACCCAGCGCGGTGGGTCCGATCAAATTGGCCGTAACAGCGTCACTGCGCGGGCAAGGCTTGGCCAAAGCGCGCACGATTTGCAAAAATGTCTCATCGGTGCCAAAGCCCTCTTTGCGCTGATAACTGGGTAAATCCAGCGGGATGACGGGAATATCCAGCCCCAAAGTCGCGGCCAGCCCGCCCGGATCATCTTGGATCAATTCCGCCGTGCAAGAGGCCCCCACAATAATGGCCTCTGGGGCAAAGCGGGCCACGGCGTCTTGTGCAGTGGCCTTGAACAAACTGGCCGTGTCCGCCCCCAAATCACGCGCCTGAAAGGTGGTATAGCTGACAGGGGGGCGGTGGTCGCGCCGTTCGATCATGGTGAACAGCAAATCGGCATAGGTGTCGCCTTGGGGCGCGTGCAAGACATAATGCAAGCCCGTCATCCCCGTGGCGACTCGCATGGCCCCGACATGGGGCGGGCCTTCATATGTCCAAAGTGTCAGCTTCATTCGGCGGCCTCCACCTGCGGGGCAAGGGGGGCCAGCAGCGCGCGGCGGCGCAAGGGGCGGGTGAACAGCGCGGCCAAATCGCCCGCCTGTTCGTAAAAATGCACCGGCGTAAAGACCAGCTCGATGGCCCATTTGGTGGCCAGACCTTCGGCCTCTAGCGGGTTGGCAAGGCCCAGACCGCAGACAGTTAAATCGGCGCGGGCCAATCTGGCGCGGTCAAGTTGAAGATCGACATCCTGCCCTTCGGAAATCACCGGCCCTTGCGGCAAAAGCTCTAGCTCGGGCGTCATCAATTCGCGGTGCAAAAAGGGCGTGCCAACCTCGATGGCGCGCATCCCACATTCGCGCGTCAAAAACCGCGCCAAAGGAATTTCCAATTGGCTATCGGGAAAGAAGAAAACCGATTTTCCCGCCAACGTTTCAGCGGCAGCGGCAATGGCCTTTTGCGCGCGGGCGCGCGGCGCGGCGATGACGCTATCGAACAAATCGGCGGGTACGCCAAAGGCATCCGCCACGGCCCGCAGCCACAAGGTTGTGCCCTCTGCCCCAAAAGGGAAAGGCGCGGCAATATGCTGTGCGCCCCGCTTTTGCAGCGCATCCAACGTATCGCCCAAAAAGGGCTGCACCAAGGCGATTTTGGTCTTGGGGCCAATGGCGGGGGCACCCTCTGCGCGGCGGGCAGGCAGGCAGGTGACATTATGAATACCCATCGCCGACAGCAGCGCCAGCGCTTGATCTTCGACCACATCAGGCAAAGCGCCCACCAAGACCAACCCCGCCTCTGGGGTGGGGGGCAGAACAGGAACCATCGCGGCAAGGCAGGCATCCTCGCCTTGGGTAAAGGTCGTCTCAATGCCCGAGCCCGAATAATTCAGCACCCTAACATGGGGGGCATGCCGCGCAGACAGGCGCTGCGCCGCCTTGGCCAGATCTAGCTTGATCACCTCGGAGGGGCAAGAGCCGACAAGAAAAAGCTGCTTGATATCTGGGCGGCGCGCCAAAAGGCGGGCCACTTCGCGATCAATTTCGGTTTGAGCATCGGCAAGGCCCGCCAAATCCTTTTCTTCCAGAATCGCCGTGCCAAAACGCGGCTGGGCGAAAATCATCACCCCCGCCGCCGATTGCAGCAAATGTGCGCAAGTGCGGCTGCCTACCACCAGAAAAAACGCATCTTGCATTTTGCGGTGCAGCCAGATGATTCCCGTCAGCCCGCAAAAAACCTCGCGCTGTCCGCGTTGTTTCAGAACGGGGGTATTGGTGCAACCTATGGCGGCAATCTCGTTCATGCCGGCACCTGCGATTGCAGCCGCGCTTGGCGCAGTTTGAATAGAAATTGCGCGGCATTGACCACATAGGCCAGATAGGCGGCCAGCGCCAAAATCATTTGCCCATAGGGCGGCAAAGCCGATGTCATCAGCGCCGCCACATAGGCCAAATGCAGCGCGATCACGCCAAAGCTGACGACATCCTCCCAAAAGAAGGCAGGCGCCAAAAGATATTGGCCAAACACGACTTTTTCCCAAATCGCGCCTGTCACCATAATGGTCAAAAGCAGCGCGGTCTTGACTAAAACCGAAACAGTGGCCGCGACATAACCCGTATCAAAGGCCAAATAGCGCAAGACCAATATCACAGACACCGCAAAGGCCAAAAACTGGACGGGTGCCAAAATACCCTGCACCAAAGTCCAAACCGTTGCATCGCGCCGCGCTTTTTGTTCGGGCGTATAAAGCGCAGCGGGCAAAGCCCGTTCACGTCTCAAAGATGCTTGGGTCGCCTTCCGCATGCTGCGCCTTTACTGCTGTGGGCAGAGACTCGTGCCGTCTCGCAAAGCCCTGACATGACCCTAAACGGGGGGATCAGAATGTCAACTAATAGTTACACTTTTTAAGTTGACACTTTTGCCGGCCAATCAACAACGCTTGCAGCGGTTTATGAGCTAACTTAACAATTTTCAGATATTTTTCAAAAGCTTGACTGATAATTGGCGTGGCGGCTTTGCGCATGTGTCAATTTGCTTTGACAATTGGCCAACCTTGCGTGACACTTAACAGCAGAAGATTGCCAGGCTTGGCCCTGATGGCGGCGCAAAAATGCGGGGCTGCGGGGAAATGTGTCAATCTTTTCAATGTATGCCAAAGAGGGCATGTGGTTGAATCAGTAGGTTCATGTCAGGGTTGTTCTGATGCAAGATCGGGCGAGCGAATTACACCAAGGCCATGCCCGCGCATCAGCGCAGGCTGCTGGCGTTGCCGGCAGTGCTGCGGCAGTCAGCGAATTTGCTTCTGCTGTGGTGTGTCTTTTGGCGCAGCGATCTGCCAAAAAACCCAAGATTTTTGCCGATCCACCGCGCGATGACGTGGTCGATAGCCTTGTGGCGGCGGCTCTGTCTGGCACAGAGCGCGCGTTTGATACCTTGATGGGGCATTTCCGAAAATCGCGGATCAGCTATGCCATGCTTGCGGATGTTTATATCCCCGAAGCCGCGCGTGCGATGGGCGAGGCATGGCTAGATGATTCGCTCTCTTGGCTGGATGTGTCGATAGGCACGGCGCGTTTGCAAAGCTTGTTGCGCGAAATCGGGGCCGCTTGGGCGGCAGATCAGGCCGATGTAGAAAGCCACGGGGTTGTGCTGCTGTTGGTGCCGCAAGGAGAGCAGCACACGCTGGGGCCCATGGTGGCGATGGGCCAGCTTCGGCGCTTGGGTGTTTCGGTTTGCTTGCGGTTTGCCCCAAGTCATCGCGAATTGACGGGTTTATTGGAAGATAAGCACTTCGACGGGATACTTATCTCGCTTGCAACCGAAGAGCGCGTGCAGTCCGCTGCCATCTTGTTGCGCTTTTTGCGTTCGATCGGCAAGAAATTGCCGCCAATCGTGGTTGGCGGCCCAATAGTGAAAGAAAAACCGCAGCTTATGCCTTGCATTGGCGCAGATTTTTCTTGTATCGATATCCCTACGGCTATGGAAGCGATTGGCCTGATAGTTACGGAACAAGGGTCACTCAAACGCGCGTAACCTACTGCATTGCTTTTCAAAGCATGTGGCAACATTGGCAGACAAAGCGTGGATACAGGGTCAGGTCAAAGCTACTCTTTGCCCAAGATTTCGGGGGTCGGTCAAGATGACTTGGCCGAAATCATTGCGGCCACCAGCGATTTAGCCCTGCTCATCACCCCAACGGGCGATGTGATTTCAGTTTTGGTCAACCCCAATCATCAGCTTTATGGCGGTGTCTCGCATTGGGCGGGGCAAAACATTGCCAAGGTGATTACCCCCGAAAGTTTGGAAAAGCTGATGCGGCGTCTGTCAGCCTGGCCCGCCGAAAATGCCAAAAACAAGCGGGCATTTTTGGAAATAAACCATTCCGACGGCAAGGCATGGGATTTTCCTGTGCGCTACACGATGCATAACTTTGGCGATATGGGCAATATTTTGATGCTGGGGCGTGACTTGCGCCCCATTGCAGAAATGCAGCAACAGCTTGTCATGGCCCAGGTCGCGCTAGAGCGCGATTATGAAACCCAGCGCGAAATGGACACCCGCTATCGGGTGTTGATGGAAGCCACGCGCGATGCGGTTATTTTGGTGTCGATGAACAGTGGCCGTATCGCCGATATGAACGCCTCTGCCGCCCAAATGCTGGGCGGATCGCGCCAAGAGTTTATTGGCGCGGCCATTGCCCAAGAATTCGAAGGTCGCCGCCGTGGCGAGTTTTTGGAAACCCTATCCAATATCGCCAATGCGGATGCTGTCAAACCTGTGGATTTGATGGCGCGGCGCAGCCAGCGCCGTGTGCGGGTCATCCCCAAACTGTTCCGCGCCTCGGGCGAAAGGCTGATGCTTTGCCGCCTAGAAAGCCCCGAAGCCGAGGCCAGCGCCCCGCGCGAAACCTTGAACAATCTGGAACGGCTGTTCAACGAAGGTGTGGATGGCATGGTGTTTTTGGACGGCGATGGCATCATCATTGCCGCCAATGACAGCTTTATGAAATTGACCGATAGCGGCAATATCAGCCAAGTGCGCGGGCGCAGTTTTGCCGATTTTCTGGCGCGCGGGTCGATGGATTTGCGCGTGATGCTGGACAACACCAGACGCGCTGGACAGTTGCGCCTTTATGCCACCCGTTTGATTAACGAATTCAGCGGCCAGCTTGCCGTTGAAGTGTCCACCACCTATTTGAATGATCGTCCCAAACCCGCCTTTGGGTTGATTTTGCGCGACGCCTCGCGCAGCGAGTTGCTACGCCGTCCGGGGTTTTCGGGGGGCGATGATGGCTTGCGTTCGGTGATGGAGCTGGTCGGGTCATCTTCGCTAAAAGATATCGTGGCCGAAACAGCCGATGTGGTGGAAAAGATTTGCATCCAAACCGCCGTTGATCTGACCCGCAACAACCGCGCGGCGGCGGCTGAAATGCTGGGCGTATCGCGTCAATCTTTATATGTGAAACTGCGTAAATTTGGCATGTTGTCCAAAGACGATGACGAATAGGCCGCGCGCCTTCACACTCTTTGCTGATTTCTCATCCAATTTTCCGCCCAAGTTGCCCTTGGGCTTTCTGGGGACAGGTTTTTTTGACCTTTCGCCTTGGGGCTTCGATTCCATACTTGCCAGACGCAAAGTGTCATGTTTAATTGACAGTGTCGCCTTAGGCATGTCCGATTGGATTTACAGATGTCCGAAACAATGCAAACGCCGCCTTCGGCTGCGAGACGTGCAAGGCCGTCTTGGCGCGATATTGTGCAATTGACCAAGCCGATTACGTGGTTTCCTCCGATGTGGGCCTATTTATGCGGGGTTGTGTCGTCGGGCGCGGGGCTTTTGGCGTCATGGGAGCTTGCGCTGCTGGGGTTGGTTTTGGCGGGGCCATTGGTTTGCGGCATGTCCCAAGCGGCCAATGATTGGTGCGATCGCTTTGTCGATGCCATTAATGAGCCCAACCGGCCGATTCCGTCGGGCCGAGTGCCTGGGCGTTGGGGATTTTTCATCGCCCTTGCCATGAGTATTCTTGCCCTTTTGACGGGCTGGCTGCTGGGGCCTTGGGGCTTTGGCGCTACGTTGCTGGGCGTGGCTGCCGCATGGGCCTATTCCGCCGAGCCAGTGCGCCTAAAGAAATCGGGCTGGTGGGGGCCATTGTTGGTTGGGCTTTCCTATGAGGGCTTGCCGTGGATAACTGGCCTTGTCGTGGTGACACAAGCACCGCCCAGTTGGCCCGTTTTGGCCGTGGCGATGCTTTATGCTTTGGGCGCATTTGGGATCATGACGCTAAATGATTTCAAAGCATTAGAGGGTGATCGCCAGCTTGGCTTGCGCAGTCTGCCTGTCACTTTGGGCCCTGCGCGCGCCGCTAAGCTGGCCGCGATCGTGATGGCCTTGGCGCAAATCGCCGTGGCGGCGATGTTGTTGTATTGGCAATTACGTTGGGCGTCTATTGCCGTCACGGTCTTGGTTATTGGCCAGATTTTCGCCATGCGCGTTTTGCTGCGCGATCCAAAGGGTCTTGCGCCTTGGTATAACGCGGTGGGCGTGTCGATGTATGTGATTG
>CAXNIF010000030.1:0-10001 GCA_964202345.1 Cypionkella sp. | reverse complement strand
CGTTCTTGATCCGAACGCGCTAGACCCTACCTATGATTTCGTCTTTCGCGACTTTGAAAGATCAAAGTTGCAACAAATTCGCGATCTTTTGGCCAAAGATCGCGGCGGGCTTTCGCTGATTTATTTGGCTATTGTCGTGTTTTGGACGGCCTTCATGAGTTATGGCGCCCTCATCCATGGCAATGGCACCTTCGCTGTGAATCACAGCCCACATGTAGCCTTTTACACCCTGATCTTAGGTGTGATGCTATACCCGACACGCAGGATGTGGATTCCCATTGCAGCATTTTGTGGCGTCTATTTTATTCCGTTTTTTCTACCCAATAGCGAAGGGCAATATTGGGCCGTTTTAACCAGAACCCATGCGGGATTGGTTCTGGCCGCGTTTCTTTATCATATTTTTTCGGGCGTCTTGATTGCCCTTGTTTGCATGTGGATAGGGCGCCGCCTGCACCGATTTTCGGGGCCGCATACCGTAGACTTGCTGACAGTGATGACCTTGATTTTGGTCTTTCTTCTTTTTTGCATCGCGCAAATTTGGGTATTTTGGCACATGTCGCGCGGTCTTTCCGGCACAGAGCAGATCAAACTGGGATTTGACCATAATTATTGGCCCGCCGCCATCGAGCGGATTTTACGCGGGGCCGTGGTTTCCGCAGGGTTTTTGGGCGCAATCTTAGAGGCGACAAATCGCGCTGTTATGCTGCGCGGCGGTCTTTTGTCCGGGGCATTTCTTTTGCTCGCCTTTGCGCAAAATCTTGGATTTGGGTTTTACCCGACCTTGGATGTCGTTTTGTTGGCCCTGCTGCTCACCTCGATCGGGCCGGTCGGTTCGGGTATTATGGCCTGTATTATTGGCATACCGTTTTACTCGGCGTTGACTGGCACTTTTGTCTCAACCACGCATTTCAACGATCCCATGGCGCAAATGATGGAACATGCCGCGATCGTTTTTTTGTTTATCATCGTGCTTATCCCCACCCTGCGCGCGCATGAGCAGCACAAGCTACGCCTGCATGCCGCATCCATGCGCCGGCTTTCGATGGTGCGGGATTTTGCGGATGTTGGCCTGCTGTCTTTTAATTTAGACCGAAGGATTTTTCGCACCGATCACAGCGCGCAGCGGTTGTTACTTTGTCCGCCGCTGGGCAGTATTTCAGATTTTATTGCGCTTTTCACTTTACAAGATCAGGCGCAATTGCGCGCCAGCCTAACGGACAGCGCGCATACAAATGTGAATTTGCTTTTATCACGCCCCTCTGCCGCAGATGGCAAGTCTCATATGCTGCGCATGTGTCTTTGGGCCGAAGTCGCGCCCAGCGGCGAAGATGTGGCTTATGGATTGGTGCTGGATGTGACGGGCGAACACGAGCAAGAGCGCATTTTGAACGAAACTCTTATGGAATCGTCGCAGCGCCAAGAACGGCAGCGGCAGCTTTTTTCGATCATTTCCCACGAATTGCGCACCCCCGCTTCGGTGATTGCGATGCTTGTGGAAGATTTGGGCGATGGCGCGCCGCCTGTCACATTGCGAAAACAGTTGCGCGAGGCCACCGATCAATTGCTGTCCACTTTGGCAGACATGCGCCAAACAGTGAACCCAACGCAGAACCTACCCATCACGCGCGTGCCCTATTCTCCCGCTGATTTGGCCGATTCTATCCGCAATATGTTTGAACCTTTGGCCGTCAAACATGGCATGACGATCCATCTCAAGCTGACCGATTCATCGCGCAAAATGCGGCTTGGCGATCAAACAAGAATGCGCCAAGCCCTGTCGAATGTGGTGCGCAACGCCATCATCCATTCCAAAGCCAAGATCATCACCTTGGCCTTTGATGATGTGATGCAAGCAGACCAATTGTTCAGCCGCTGGACAATCACCGACAATGGCGTCGGCATTCCCAGCGATGCTGTCGATCGCCTGTTTCAACCCTTCGAGCGTGGCATTCAAGACCCGCGCAGCTATGTGGATGGCAGCGGGCTTGGTTTGTATATTGTGAAATCATCTGTCGAAATTTTGGGCGGCCATATCGCGCATTTCACCCCAAAGGGCGGCGGCGCAGGCTATGTCATCAACGTGCCCGAAGCTTTGGCCAATGTCACCCTGATTGCGCCAAAAACACCACCGCTCTCCAAGCCTGAGGCAAAGTTCGACGATTTTTTCGTGCTTTTGGCCGAAGATAACGCTTTGGTTGCCGAAGTTACGCTGGCCAAGTTGCAGCGCTTTGTCGGCCGCGTCGAAGTGGTGGGAAATGGCCAAGCCGCCTATGAGCACACCCAGCGTGAGAAGCCTGATTTGTTGATCACCGATCTGTTCATGCCAGATTTGGATGGTGATGACTTGATCCGTCTCTTGCGCCAGCAAGGCAATGATCTTGCGATCATCGGACTGACGGCGGCGGCTGTGGGCGATGACATCGACCGGCTAAAAATGGCTGGGGCCAGCGCGGTGATGATCAAGCCTATGGATATCGCCTTGGTGCGCGACATCATCGGGCAAATCGCCGCTCAAAAGGCCGCGCGATCAAAGGTCAAAAAACAGCGGCGCGGCACCTGAGCTTAGGCTTTCTTTTTGCCCTCGAGCGCGGCAATCCGCGCGGCCAGCGCGTCATTTTCCTCGCGCGCTTTTTGCGCCATCGCGCGCACGGCATCAAACTCTTCGCGGGTGACAAAATTACGCTCGGCCATCCAGCGGTCGATGAAACCTTTCATCGCGGTCTCAGCTTCGGTTTTTGCGCCTTGGGCCACACCGACGGCATTGGTCATCAACTTTGAGAGGTCGTCAAAAATCTTATTTCCGCCTTGCATCACTGCGCCCCTTTTCAAATGTGTCATCATGCCTTGGTATATGGGCGCAGCGCCCCGTGATGCAAGAGCATGCGACTTGGGCATGATGTTGACAAGGGCCGCACAATTCCCGACAAACCGCCCAACCGATAGGAGTGCCGATGTCCTACATCCCCTTTCCCAACATCTCGCCCGATGTGTTTTCCATCAGCATTGGCGGGATCACGCTGGCGCTGCGCTGGTATGCGCTGGGGTATATCATCGGCCTGTTGGCAGGTTGGAAGCTGATCGAAGTGATGCTGTCCAAAGATTATCTGTGGTCTGGCCCTGCCCCTATGGCGCGCGAGATGGCCGAATCCTTGCTGACTTGGGTCATTCTTGGGGTCATCCTGGGTGGGCGGATGGGCTATGTGCTGTTTTACGCACCCGCGCAATTTTTGCAAAACCCGCTGTCCATATTTTATATTTGGCAAGGCGGCATGGCCTTTCACGGTGGATTTCTGGGCGTTGTGGTGGCGGGGGTGCTTTTTGCCAAGCAAGGCCGCATTTCGCCATTATCTCTTGGCGATTTGATGGCAGCCGTCGCGCCGATCGGTATTTTTCTGGTGCGAATTGCCAATTTCATCAATGCCGAACTTTGGGGCCGCCCCAGCGATTTGCCCTGGGCGGTCGCCTTTCCGGGCGATGCGGCACAAGATTGCGGACAGGCTTTGGGCGTGATCTGCGCGCGCCATCCCAGCCAAATATACGAGGCGCTTTTGGAGGGCGCCGTGCTTTTCTTGGCCATCAGCTACGTGATATGGCGCAAAGGTTGGCTGCAAAAACCGGGCGCTGTGATGGGGCTGTTTTTGGCAGGCTATGGCGCGGCGCGCTTTGTTGTCGAATTTGTCCGCCAACCTGACGCGCAATTTGTCACCCAAGGCAATCCCATAGGGCTTGCGCTGCATATCGGCGGCTATGGGCTGACGATGGGGCAGCTTTTATCCTTGCCGATGATTGTGGCCGGCGCGTGGTTTTTGGCGCGCGCCAAACGCGCGGCATGAGCGCGCTCAAGCCCCTGATTTTGGCGCAAATTGCCGCCCAAGGGCCGATGCGCCTGTCCGATTACATGTCGCTGTGCTTGCTGCACCCGCAACATGGCTATTACACCACCCGCCCGCCCTTTGGCAGCCAAGGCGATTTCATCACCGCCCCCGAGATAAGCCAGATGTTTGGGGAAATGTTAGGGCTATGTCTGGCCCAAGCATGGCTGGATCAGGGCGCGCCTTCGGCCTTTACCCTGGCAGAACTTGGCCCCGGGCGCGGCACCTTGATGGCCGATGTGCTGCGCGCCACGCGCGGTGTTACGGGATTTCACGCCGCGATGTCGCTGCATCTGATAGAAGCCTCCCCCGCACTGCAGGCCGAGCAAGCCCAGTTGCTGGCGGGGCATAAGGTGCAATGGCATACCGATGTCGCGCCCTTGCCAGAGGCCCCGCTCTATCTTCTTGCCAACGAGTTTTTTGACGCGCTGCCCATTCGACAATTTCACCGCGAAGGCCAAGGCTGGGCCGAGGTGCTGGTCGGCGCGCGCGGGGATGATTTGGTTTTTGGCAAATCGGTACCGATGACAAGCGCCGCGCTTGCCCCTTGGCTGGCATTCACGCCTATGGGGGGGATTGTCGAACATTGCCCCGCCGCCCTGCCTGTTATCGACAGCTTGGCACAGCGCATCAGCCGGCACGGGGGCGCTGCGCTGATTGTGGATTACGGCGGCTGGAATGGGCTGGGTGATACCTTTCAAGCCATGCGCGCCCATGGCTTTGCAGATCCGTTGGACAGCCCCGGATTGGCTGATTTGACCGCCCATGTCGATTTTGCCCCCCTCGCTGCGCAGGCGGAACAGGGCGGGTTGCAGGTGCAATATACCCAGCAAGGCGCTTTCTTGATGGCGCTTGGCCTGATGCAGCGCGCCGCGCGTTTGCGCCAAAACCTTGACCCGCGCGCCGCGCAATCGCATTTGGCCGCTACAGAGCGCTTGACCAACCCCAATGAAATGGGCCAATTGTTCAAAGTATTGGGCCTGTCGCCGCAGGGCGCGCCGCCGCTGGCCGGATTTGATACGCCCACCCCTTAGGGAAAATGGCTTGTATATGCTCGAGATTATCACCTCCGCCGCCCTCACACCGCGCCATGGGTTTTTCACCCGCAATGGCGGGGCGTCGTCGGGCATATTTGCGGGGCTGAACTGCGGCTATGGCTCTAGCGATCAGTCTGAAATCGTGGCCATCAACCGCGCCCGCGTGGCCGAGGCCATGGGCGTGCCGGATGCCAACCTCATCAGCCTGCATCAAACCCATTCCGCCACGGCCTTGGCCGTCACAGGCCCGCTAACCACGCGCCCCGAAGCAGATGCCATGGTCACCGCGACCAAGGGATTGGCCTTGGGTATTTTGACGGCCGATTGCCAACCGGTTTTATTTGCCGATGCCAGCGCCGGCGTGATTGGCGCGGCCCATGCGGGCTGGAAAGGGGCAAAGGATGGCGTGCTTGAGGCCACGCTATCTGCCATGCAAGATATGGGGGCCACGCGCGGCAATATCGTGGCTGTGATCGGCCCTTGCATCTCTCAAAGCGCCTATGAGGTCGGGCCCGAATTTTTTGAACAATTCACCGATGATGACCCGCAAACACGCCGCTTTTTCGCAAATGGCAGGGGTGATCGGATGCTTTTTGATTTGCCAAGCTATGGGTTATGGCGGTTGCGTGCCGCGGGGGTAGGCCATGCGGAATGGTGCGGCCAATGCACCTATGCGCAGCCCGATAGATTCTACTCGTACCGCCGCACAACCCATGAGAACGCGGCCGATTATGGACGGTTGATGTCGGTTATTCGCCTATAGGCTGCGCCGTAAACTTTCCATTTTGCTGACAAAGTGCTGCCGCATTGCACGCCTCATATGTTGCAAAAGGGTAAACGGCCCTGCACATCAAAAAGGTGCAATATGAAAACGCCTCCCCGTTGGCTACAATCGGTTATTCTCGCCGTGCGTGCCCATGACAATTTGCCTTTGCCATGGCTCGCACCATCAATCAAACCCGCCGCCCCCTAGGGCCAAGGCCCATGCTTAGGCGTTTTTCGCCAGCCGCGATTCAAGCACGTCAAAAGGCAGGCCGGGTAAATCCTTGGCGCAGCGAATCACCAAGGATGTTTTCACCGAAGCGACATTCTCAGCCGAGGTCAGCCCTTCGGTCAAAAAAGACTGAAAACTGGACAAATCTGGTGCAACGCATTTCAAGATAAAATCAATTTCGCCGTTCAACATATGACATTCGCGCACCAAAGGCCAATCACGGCAGCGCTGCTCAAAGGCAGATAGATCAACCTCTGCCTGACTGCGCAGACGCACCATCGCGAAAACCTGCACTTCAAAGCCCAGTTCGCGCGCATCCACATCGGCGTGATAGCCACGAATATAGCCCGCCTCCTCTAAGGTGCGCACGCGCCGCAAGCAGGGCGGCGCGGAAATCCCAACGCGGCTGGCCAATTCGACATTGGTCATGCGTCCATCCGATTGCAGCTCGGCCAAGATTTGGCGATCAATCGGGTCTAGCTTGTTAGCAATTGCCATAGCACCCTCCAACTTCGTCTCTTTACTAGGCCCAGCCCCCGCCTTGCGCAATATTATTTCGCGACAAAGGAAAATTTTTTCGTTTTCATCCAAAATTCGGGCCCTTGGCCCATTTTCGCGCCGTTACCCGCAGGCTTGTTGCCGCAGGGGCTTTCGTTACCGCCGCGCCGCGCCTATATCCTTATCAACTCAAGAAATAGGAGATCGGCATGCCCGCTTTGCGCCATACAAAAGTTTTGATCATCGGTTCTGGCCCTGCAGGCTATACGGCGGCGGTCTATGCCTCGCGCGCCATGCTCAATCCAATTTTGGTGCAAGGGATGCAGCCGGGAGGGCAACTGACCATCACCACCGAAGTGGAAAATTGGCCCGGTGACACCCATGTCCAAGGCCCAGAGCTGATGGTGCGCATGCAAGACCATGCCGCCGCGATGGGCGCCGAAATTATCACTGACATCATCACAGCACTGGATTTGCAAAAACGCCCCTTCACCGCCACGGGCGATAGCGGCACGATCTACACCGCCGACGCCGTCATTTTGGCCACAGGCGCGCAAGCCAAATGGCTGGGCCTGCCCTCGGAGGAAAAGTTCAAAGGCTTTGGCGTGTCGGCTTGCGCCACTTGTGATGGGTTCTTTTATCGCGGCAAAGAGGTGGTGGTGATCGGCGGCGGCAATACCGCCGTCGAAGAGGCGCTGTTTTTGACCAATTTCGCCAGCAAGGTCACGCTGATCCACCGCCGCGATACGCTGCGCGCTGAAAAGATCATGCAAGACCGTTTGTTCAAAAACCCAAAGGTGGCGGTGATTTGGAACAGCGAAGTCACCGAAGTCTTGGGCAGCGAAAACCCAAATTCCGTCACAGGCGTGCGCACGCGCAACCTGCAAACGGGCGCTGTGGCCGACATCTCTTGCCATGGATTCTTTGTCGCCATCGGCCATGCCCCCGCCTCTGAATTGGTCAAGGATCAACTTCCCTTGCACAATGGCGGCTATGTGGTGGTCGAGCCTGGCAGCACCCGCACCGCCATTGCGGGCGTCTTTGCGGCAGGCGATCTGACCGACCATATCTACCGCCAAGCCGTCACCTCGGCGGGCATGGGCTGCATGGCCGCGCTGGACGCCGAGCGGTTTTTGTCAGGCCAGCACTAAGGCCAAACTTTGGCGGGCCCAGTTTCTTCTCTTTAGAAATATCCTGCGGGGGTGAATTGGCCGCAGGCCAAGAGGGGGCCGCACAGGCCCCCTATGTGCCGCCCACTCTCTGCGGCCCCATATGTCCCGTCAATGCAGCATCACGGGGGTTAAGTCATGCTCCCGCGCCACCTCTAGGGCCAGTTCATGGCTGATGACCAGCGCGATCTGCTGCCCATCCTCGCCGTTCAGCGAATAGATTGTCTCTAGCCCATCCACTTGGGCGCGCAACCGTTCGGGCAGGCTATCCACGGCCACGGGGCGCACGTAAACATTATGGCCAATGCCGTCTTTGATGTTCAATTTATGTGCCATCTCAAAGCCCCCCTATTTTCGCCCAATGCGGATGGTTTGCACCACAGCATCGGGCACGATACGGTGCAAGTCTATATGCAAAAGCCCATGTTCCACATCGGCCCCTGCTACCTCAACCCCATCGGCCAGCACAAAGCTGCGCTGAAAGGCGCGGCTGGCGATTCCACGATGCAAAAACACGCGCTCGCAGGTTTCCTCGGGCTGGCGCCCGCGCACCACCAATTGGCGGTCTTCAATGGTGATGTGCAAATCCTCTTGCCGAAACCCCGCCACGGCCAGCGTGATCCGATAGGTATTGTCAGATGTTGCCTCGATGTTAAACGGCGGATAGCCTTCAGAGGCGGTTTTGGCTGTGCGTTCTACAAGTCGTTCCAACTGTTCAAACCCCAGCAAAAAGGGGTGACCCCCAAAACTGATTTTTGTCATCTTAATGCCCTTTGCGCAAAGCGACATGTCCCAGCGGCCCCTGTTCGGGCGGCCACCTGATATAGATATGGGGCGACAGCGGGCCTTTCGCAAGGGGGCACGGCAAGCGGGCAATAGGCCGCGGCAAAGGCCATGGCACAGCAATAGGTTAAAATTTTCCGCCCATATTTGCAAATATATGCTACAATATATAGGCCGATTCTTGGAATGCGGCCATGGGGAATGACCGATGAATGCCTCGCGTGAAATGTCTCACACCGAAGTGATGGCCAATCGTTTGGCCATGCTGCGCCGCGAACATGGCGCCTTGGATATTCAGATCGCCGAATTGGGGGCCTGCGCCATGCCCGATCGCATTGCCATTCAGCGGCTCAAAAAGCAAAAATTGGCACTCAAAGATGAAATGACCACTCTGTCGGCGCAGTTGATTCCCAATATCATCGCTTGATTCACTGCCCGCTTGCCCCTTTTGCCCACCCCGTATATTCAGGCGCAAATTTCGGAGACGCGCCATGACATCACATATCACAGTTGGGATTATCATGGGCAGCCAGTCAGACTGGCCCACCCTCAAAGAGGCGGCGGTCATGCTGGATACATTTGATATCTCTTATGAAACCAAAATCGTCTCTGCCCATCGCACGCCCGATCGATTGTGGGATTACGGCAAGACAGCGGCTGCGCGCGGGCTGCAAGTGATCATCGCGGGCGCGGGCGGCGCGGCCCATCTGCCGGGGATGATGGCCAGCAAAACACGCCTGCCGGTGATTGGCGTGCCGGTTCAAACCAAGGCGCTGGGCGGTCTGGACAGTCTTTATTCCATCGTCCAAATGCCGCGCGGTTTTCCCGTGGCGACCATGGCGATTGGCGCGGCAGGCGCGGCCAATGCGGGGCTGCTTGCCGTGGCGATTTTGGCGCTGCAAGATGCCGCCTTGGCAGCAAAACTTGACGATTGGCGCGCCGCCTTGTCGGGCAGCATTCCCCAAGAGCCGCGCGATGAATAATCCGCGCGAAGCCTTGGCCGCGGGCGCCACCATCGGCATTTTGGGCGGCGGGCAATTGGGGCGGATGTTGGCCGTTGCAGCCAGCCGTTTGGGCTATAAGACCCATATTTTCGAACCCTCTGCGCATTGCCCCGCGGCACAGGTGGCCCATAGCGTCACCTGCGCCGCTTATGATGATTTGAACGCCCTGCGCGCCTTTGCTGCATCAGTTGATGCCATAACCTTTGAATTTGAAAATATCCCCACCGACGCGCTGGACGCCCTAGAGGCCCAGCGCCCCATAAGGCCCAGTCGCCGCGCGCTAGCAATTTCCCAAGACCGCATCGCGGAAAAGGATTTTCTGACAGGGCTTGGCCTTGCTTGCGCGCCCTATGCCCGCGTGACGGATATGGCCAGCCTGACCGCCGCCGCAGATCGCATTGGCCTGCCTGCGATTTTAAAGACCACGCGGCTGGGTTATGATGGCAAAGGCCAAGCCCGGATCATGACAGCCAAGGACATACCCGCCGCCCTTGCCGCGATGAACGGGGCCGAGGCCGTATTGGAAGGGTTCATCGCCTTTGACCGCGAGGTTTCGGTGATTGCCGCGCGGGGGCTGGACGGGTCAGTTGCCGCCTACGATCTGGGTGAGAATGTGCATGAGGCGGGTATTTTGCGCAAAACCA
>CAXNIF010000029.1:0-10014 GCA_964202345.1 Cypionkella sp. | reverse complement strand
ACAAGGGTGCGCCCCGCCGTGGCCCAAGATGGCGGCGACATCACCTTTCACGGATTTGACCGTGGTGTCGTTTACCTGAATATGAAAGGCGCTTGCGCGGGATGCCCTTCGTCAACATTGACGCTGAAAATGGGGATCGAAAACCTGCTGCGCCATTACATTCCCGAGGTTCTTGAAGTGCGCCCTGTGGCGGCATGATCTTGGGGCAAAGAAGTGCGCCCTATTTTGGGATTTGATACATCGGCTGCGCATTGCGCGGCAGCGATTCATTGGCAAAGCAATATTCACCCTCCCCTTATGGCCTGTGAGACAATGGCAAAGGGACAGGCGGAATATCTTTTGCCGATGTTGGAAACGCTGATGCAATCGGCGGGGCTAACTTGGGCTGATTTTGCGGCTATTGGTGTTGGCGTCGGGCCTGGCAATTTTACAGGCATTCGCATTTCGGTCGCGCTTGCGCGCGGTTTGGCACTGGGGCTGGGCATACCCGCTATTGGTGTAACTGGCTTTGACGCGCGGGCCAAAGGCGTGACACTTGGGCAGTTCTACACATCCATTCCCGCCCCGCGTGGGCAAGTATATGTGCAGCGATTTGGGCGCGCAGAGCCCGCGCAACTGCAAGACGCCGTCCCCGAAGATGCCCCCAACTTGCCTGTTTCAGACCTGAATGGGGGCCAATTGGCACTGGCGATTGCCCAAATTGCCCGCGAGCGGATGGCCGAAAATCAACCCCGCCCCGCCCCTTACTACCTGCGCCCTGCCGATGCCTCGCCGCCCTCTGACCCGCCCCCTCTCATATTTCCGCAGGGGTGATCGGGCCATGTCCATCGAGGAAATGGCCAGACTTCATCGACTATGCTTTGACCAAATGCGCGCTTGGTCTGTTGCAGAAATTTCGGAAATTCTGAACAATAAATTCGCATTTTCTCTATGCCTTAACGGCGCGTTTTTGCTGGGCCGCGCTGTGGCAGGCGAGGCTGAAATTATCACCTTGGCGGTTGACCCCGCGGCGCGACGCAAGGGGTTGGGCCGCGCTTTGGTGTATGATTTTTTGCGTAGCGCACGCCAAAGGAATGCCCAATCGGCCTTTTTAGAAGTGGCGGCTGATAACGAAGGCGCCCTTGCCCTTTATGCGGGCTGCGGATTCACGCCCACGGGGCTTCGCCGCGCCTATTATCAAAGAGCAGACGGTTTGCGCAGCGATGCGCTGATCCTAACCTGCCCTCTTTCGCAGCAGGCCCCTGCTTTTTGATCATTCGGGCAAAATGGCGCGGCTCATTCGTAAGAATCCTGTTGACGCTGACCCAATCCTAGCCCCTAAATTACGCACGACCCCCAAGCAAAGCGCCGCCTTTGGGCGCGGGACATTGGGGCGATACATTTTTTAACGGGAGACGATGATGACCCTTATGAAAAAACTGCTTGGCGCTGCTGCCACCTTGGCGCTGACCGCTGGTGTTGCCAGCGCAGAACCCGCGATCATCTTTGATTTGGGCGGCAAATTCGACAAGTCCTTTAACGAAGCGGCTTTCAACGGCGCGCAAAAATGGGCCACGGAAACCGGCGCAACCTTTAAAGAGCTGGAAATGCAAGACGAAGCTCAGCGCGAGCAAGCCTTGCGCAGCTTGGCCGAAGCTGGGGCAAACCCCGTTGTGATGACAGGCTTTGCCTTTGGTGACGTGCTGAACAAAGTGGCCCCCGATTTTCCCGATACAAAATTTGCGATCATCGACATGGTGGTGGATCAGCCCAATGTGAAATCGGTGGTATTTACCGAAGATCAGGGCAGCTATTTGGTCGGCATGATGGCTGGCTTGGCGTCAAAAACCAACACGGTCGGTTTCATCGGCGGCATGGATATTCCGCTGATCCGTCGCTTTGGCTGTGGTTACGCCCAAGGCGTCAAAGCTGTAAAGCCTGATGCAACAGTGGTTTTGAACATGACCGGCACCACACCCGCCGCTTGGAATGACCCTGTGAAAGGCGCAGAATTGGCCAAGGCACAAAAAGCCCAAGGCGCAGATGTGATTTATGCAGCAGCCGGCGGCACGGGCGTTGGTGTTTTGCAAGCGGCTGCGGATGAGGGCATCTTGTCTATCGGCGTGGACAGCAACCAAAACTATATGCACCCAGGCAAGGTTTTGACCTCGATGCTCAAGCGGGTGGACGTTGCCGTTTATAATGCGTTCAAAGAAGGCACCGAGATGACATCGGGAATCACGGTGATGGACTTGGCCGCCGATGGCGTGGGCTATGCGCTGGACGACAATAATGCCGCCCTTGTGACCCCCGAAATGAAAGCAGCCGTTGATAAGGCCGCTGCCGACATCAAATCGGGCGCGCTGAAGGTGCATGACTATATGTCCGACAATACCTGCCCTGCGGCAACGTTCTAATGGCTGCGGCGCAAACAGGGGGGCGGCAGGCAACTGCCGCCCCCATTTCGCCAAATAAAAGCAACTTTGCCATCGAACTGAGCGGTATATCCAAATCTTTTGGCACAGTGCAGGCGAATAGGGACATCAATATCGCCATTCCGCGGGGCACGATCCACGGGATCATCGGCGAAAATGGTGCAGGAAAATCGACCTTGATGTCGATCCTTTACGGCTTTTACCGCGCCGATTCGGGCCAGATCACGGTCAACGGCCAGCCATTGTCCATTCCTGACAGCCAAGCCGCCATTCGCGCGGGCATCGGCATGGTGTTTCAACATTTCAAATTGGTGCAAAATTTTACGGTTTTGGAAAACGTGATTTTGGGCGTGGAAGACGGCCCTTTGCTGAACGCGTCCTTGGCCAAAGCCCGCAAGGCCCTTGCCGATCTATCGCGCGAATATGAGCTAGAGGTTGATCCGGACGCCTTGATTGAAGATTTGTCTGTAGGCCATCAGCAGCGCGTCGAGATTCTAAAGGCCCTATACCGCCAAGCCGAGATATTGATTCTAGACGAGCCGACAGGCGTTTTAACCCCTGATGAGGCTGACCATCTGTTTCGCATTTTGCGCGGGCTGCGCGACCAAGGCAAAACCATCGTTTTGATTACGCACAAGCTGCGCGAAATTATGGAAACGACCGACAATGTATCGGTGATGCGGCGCGGCACCATGGTGGCGACGGTGAAAACCGCCGAAACCTCGCCCGAAGCATTGGCCGAATTGATGGTGGGCCGTAAGGTGTTGCTTGAAGTGGATAAGCAACCCGCCAAATTGGGCGATGTGATTTTGTCCGTTAAAGATTTGTCCGTCAGGGACGATCAGGGCGTCACCCGCCTAAAAGGCGTGTCTTTTGATATCCGTGCCGGCGAGATTTTGGGCATTGCGGGGGTGGCGGGCAATGGTCAATCCGAACTTTTAGAGGCGCTGGGCGGAATCGCGGCGGCGCATGGCAGCATTCGTCTGAAAGGCGCGACCTTGCCGCTGACAGGGGCAGGGGCGAATGGCAAAGCGCGGCGCGATGCGGGCATCGCCCATGTGCCAGAAGACCGCCAATCGCTGGGCCTGATTATGGATTTTGCGGCGTGGGAAAACGTGGGTTTTGGCTATCATGATGACCCGCGTTATCAGAAAAACGCTTGGCTGATGGATAATGACGCGCTGCGCGCCGATACTGCGGCCAAAATGGCCAGCTATGACGTGCGCCCGCCGATTCCCACCTTGCCCGCGAAAAGTTTTTCCGGCGGCAATCAACAAAAAATTGTCGTGGCGCGCGAGATGGATCGCAACCCCGACCTTTTGCTGATCGGCCAGCCCACGCGCGGCGTGGATATTGGCGCAATCGAGTTTATTCACAAACAAATCATCGCCCTGCGTGACGCGGGCTGCGCGGTTTTGCTGGTGTCGGTAGAGCTGGACGAGATTTTGTCTTTGTCCGACCGCGTGCTGGTGATGTTCGACGGCCAGATCATGGGCGAACGTGACCCTGCCAAGACCGATGAGCGCGAATTGGGGATGATGATGGCGGGAATGGGGGCGACATGACCAAACTTCCCACTTGGGCCGATGTTGGCCTTGTGCCGCTGATCAGCCTCACGCTCGCGGCGCTGGTATCTGCGGGGGTTTTGTTGGCCATTGGCCAAAGCCCGATAGAGGCGCTGACCGTGATGGCCAATGGTGCGCTGGGATCGCCCTATGCATGGGGCTATACGCTGTATTACGCGACAAGTTTCATGTTCACGGGGCTGGCGGTGACGGTGGCCTTTCATGCGGGGCTGTTCAACATCGGCGGCGAAGGGCAGGCGCAATTGGGCGGGCTCGGTGTGGCGCTGGTTTGCCTTGCTTTGCCGTGGCCGCATTGGACACTTGCGCTGGTCGCAGCGATGACAGGGGCGGCGCTGTTTGGCGCGGCTTGGGCGGCGATCCCGGCCTATTTGCAGGCCAAGCGCGGCAGCCATATCGTCATCACCACGATTATGTTCAACTATATCGCGGCGGCGCTGCTCATTTATCTTTTGGTCAATGTGCTGCGGCCCGATGGCCAGATGGATCCTGCTTCGGCCAGCTTTCCTGTTGGGGCGCATCTGCCGCAGTTTCAAGATATTCCAGGTATCCAATGGCTGTTTCAGCGGATGGATGCCAATGGCGAGCCAAGGTTAAATGCGACGGGCCTGCCGATCTATCAGCAAGTGCCGGCGAATGTGACCTTTTTTATCGCGATCATCGCCTGTTTTTTGGTTTGGGTTCTGCTGTGGCACACAAGGCTGGGCTACGCGATCCGCGCCTTTGGCAAATCGGAAAAAGCGGCGGTTTATGCTGGCATTTCGCCGTTCAAGATCATCATGGTCGCCATGCTGATTTCAGGCGCGCTGGCGGGATTGATGGCGATCAATAACGTGATGGGGCAGTCTGAAAGGCTGTTGCAAAATTCGGCCTCGGGGGCGGGGTTTATCGGCATTGCTGTGGCGCTGATGGGGCGCAATCACCCGATTGGGATTTTTCTGGCCGCTGTGCTGTTCGGATTTCTTTTCCAAGGCGGCGCGGCGCTGGGGCTAGAAACCGATATTCCCATCGAGCTGCGCACCGTGGTGCAGGGGCTGGTGATTTTGTTCACGGGCGCGCTGGATCAGATGGTTCGGATGCTATTGGCCGCGTTTTTCCGCAAAAAAAGGGGCGCGTGATGGATTTTGCCACGTTTTTACAAGTGTCAGACACCGCATTGCGTTTTGCCACGCCCTTGTTGTTGGCTTGCCTTGCGGGGCTGTATTCGGAACGCGCTGGCATTTTCGACATCGGGCTTGAGGGAAAAATGCTTATGGCTGCCATGAGCGCGGCCGCCGTTGCGGCGATTACGGGCAATGTTTGGATTGGGCTGGTGGCGGGGATTTTCGGATCATTGCTGTTTGCTTTGGTGCATGGGATTGCCTCGATCACGTTTCGCGGCAATCAATTGATCGCGGGGGTGGCGCTGAACTTTGTCGCCTCTGGGATTACCGTATTGATTGCGCAAAGGCTTTTCGGCCAAGGCGGGCGCACTGCCCCGCTAGAAGGGGCCGCGCGCTTTGCCCCGATTGACCTGCCGTTTTCGCAAATTCTGGCGCCGGTGCCTGTGATTGGGCCATTTTACGGCGATGTCATCTCGGGGCATACAGTGTTGGTCTATGTGGCCCTTGCGCTGGTGCCGATATCTTGGTGGGCGCTGTATCGCACGCGCTTTGGCCTGCGGCTGCGCGCCGTGGGGGAAAACCCTGCCTCAGTGGATACGGCTGGCATTTCGGTGGTGCGTTTGCGCTTTACCGCCGTATTGATCGCAGGGGTTCTGTGCGGGTTGGCGGGGGCCTATATGTCCACGGGGCTTCAGGCGGGCTTTGGCCGCGAGATGACCGCAGGGCGCGGCTATATCGCCTTGGCGGCGCTTATTTTTGCCAAATGGCGGCCTTGGGCGGCGCTGTGGGCGACGCTGTTGTTTGGGTTTTTGCAAGCCTTGGCGCTGCGCCCCGATGTGGTGGAAAGCCTAACCCATCTTGCCGTGCCAGTGCCGTTTTTGGACGCCTTGCCTTATATTTTGACAGTCATTGTTTTGGCAGGTTTTGTTGGCCGCGCCATTCCGCCCCGCGCGGGAGGAGAGCCCTATGTCAAAGAGCGCTGATCTTGTCGCCCAAATCCGCGCAAGGGCGGGCGATGCGCCGGTTAAACTGGGGCTGATCCTTGGGTCTGGATTGGGGCATTTGGCTGCAGCGGTGGATGGGGTTTCGATCCCCTATAGCGTGCTAGACGGCTTTCCCCATGCCGCCGTGTCGGGGCATAACCCCAATTTGGTCATTGGGAATTTGGAGGGGGTGCGCGTGGCGATTTTTGGCGCGCGCGAGCATTATTATGAAAATGGCAACCCCGCCGCGATGCGTCTGGCCATCGACGTTCTTCGAGATTTGGGCGCGCGTGATCTGATTGTCACCAATGCAGCGGGCAGCCTGCGCCCCGATATTGCGCCCGGAGATTTGATGCTTTTGTCCGATCATATCAATTTTTCAGGGCTAAACCCCTTGATTGGCGAGAAAACCGATGCCCGCTTTGTGCCGATGACCGCGGCGCATGATCTTGGGCTAAGGGCAGGCTTGCGCGCGGCGGCAGCGGATTTGGGCCTTGCGTTGCCCGAAGGGGTTTATGCGTGGTATTCTGGCCCATCTTTCGAAACCCCTGCCGAAATTCGCGCCATTAAGATCTTGGGCGGCGATGCCGTGGGCATGTCCACAGTCCCCGAAGTGATCTTGGCGCGATTCTTTGGGCTGCGGGTGGCCGCAATATCGACCATTACCAATATGGCGGCTGGTATGTCTGACGAAAACATCAGCCACGAACACACAAAGGCCATGGCCCCAAAGGGCGCGGCAAAATTAGAACAGATTCTGCGCCGTTTTTTGCAAAATTACACATTTCAGGAATAGAATTGACGCCGGGGCCAATTCGTCCCAAGGATAAACAACACCTGGTAGCGCAGTCCTAAGCCCATGCAAATTTATCTGCCCATTGCCGAGATATCGGTGAACTTATTCCTTCTGCTTGGACTGGGCGGTTGCGTTGGCTTTCTGTCGGGCATGTTCGGTGTGGGTGGCGGTTTTTTGATCACGCCGCTGCTGATGTTTATTGGCATCTCCCCCGGCGTGGCCGTGGCGACGGGCGCAAATCAAGTGGTCGCCTCGTCCATCTCGGGCGTATTGGCGCAATTGCGGCGCAAGGGCGTCGATTTTGTCATGGGCTTTGTGCTGTTGGCTGGCGGTGTTGTTGGCAGCTTTATTGGGGTTAAGATATTCGCACTGATGGTGTCATTGGGGCAAGTCGATGTTTTTGTTCAACTTTCTTATGTGCTGTTTTTAGGGTTGATCGGTGCGGCCATGTTTGCCGAATCCGCCCGCGCAATATGGCGCAACCAGCGCCAAGGCGTTACGGGCCCACGTCGTGCACATGAACATAGCTGGGTGCATAACCTGCCGTTTAAAGTAAAATTTCGCAAATCGGGCCTCTATATCAGTGTTTTGCCGCCCCTGATGATTGGCGCGGCTGTGGGCATTTTGGCGGCGATCATGGGGGTGGGCGGCGGATTTATTTTGGTTCCCGCGATGATCTACCTTTTGGGCATGCCAACCAAAGTTGTGGTGGGCACGTCTTTGTTTCAGATCATTTTTGTGACCGGTTTCACCACGATCATGCATGCGATCAACAGCCAAACAGTTGATATGATGCTGGCATTTTTGCTGATCTTGGGTGGGGTGATCGGCGCGCAAATCGGCTCGCGGCTATCGACACGGCTAAAGGCTGAACAATTGCGCATATTGCTGGCCGTTCTGGTGCTGGCTGTCGCCGTAAAGATTGCCTTTGATCTATTGGTCATGCCATCCGAGCTATATTCAATCGCCGGGGTTTTGCCATGAGATGGTGGGTTTTGCTGGCCTTTCTATGCGCGAACCCAGCATCTGGCGCCGAGTCGCTGGTAACGGGGCTTAGCCGCGATGATGTGCAAATCACCGCCGATTTCACGGGGTCGGATATTTTGGTTTATGGGGCGGTGCGCCGCGAAAGTCCCGCCCCCACCCATGCCCCGATGGAAGTGATTGTCACTTTGGAAGGCCCGTCTTTGCCCTTGGTGGTACGGCGCAAAGAGCGGCAGTTTGGCATTTGGGTGAATGGTGCATGGACTGAATTTGGCAATGTGCCCAGCTATTTTGCGATCGCCAGCACGGGAGAGATTTCCCGCATTTTGGCCCCAGAAGATGACTTGCTGTATAAGATCAACTTTGATCGGCGCATTAGCATAACGCGTCTCGAGGCGGGCACAATGGATTCGCATGCCTTTTCCGAAGCATTACAGCGCATTCGCCTTCATACAGGTTCGCTTGCCATCCAAGAAACAGGGGTAAAGCTGGCCCAAGATACATTGTTCCGCGCCGATTTCTCTTTGCCATCTAATCTGACCGAGGGGCAGTATCTTGTGCGTATGTTCTTGCTAAGGGGCGGGCAAGTTATTGACACCAAAGAACAAACCATTGATGTGCGCAAAACTGGCATTGAAAGGCACTTGACCAATATGGCCCATCAGCAACCGCTGCTTTATGGTATTTTATCTCTCTTGATGGCCGCTTTGGCAGGCTGGGCGGCGTCAGAGATTTTCCGCTTTATGCGCCGATAACTTAAGGCGCAGTTTGCATACAATGCCGGCGAAACGCGCGTTTCAACAGGTCTAACTCGGCGCGAAGTAAGTCAATTTCAGCGCGCAAATCCATGTCAAGCGGGCTGCCCGCGATGATGGAAAAGCTGGTTAAAACAGTTTGATCGCTGCGATTTTGCACCACAAAACTATGCACCCCATCGTTCAGCAGCCGCGCTGGAATGGGCACGGATAGCGCATAGTCCTTTTTCGATTTTGGCACTGGCACCAATGTAACGCCTTGCAATGCCGTTTCGAGATGCAACACCTCGATGTCGGGCAGTTCGTCGCGCTTGCAGGTTAAGACGCCATGCCAAACGCCAGCATGCAGACGGGTTTTTGTTATACTTGCCATGTTCACCCCTACAATTCGGCGCGCGGGCGGCGCGTTAAGGTCACATCGCGCAGGATGACTTGATTCATATTCAACCCTTCGAAAATCAGATCAATCCATGCCTTTTCGACGCGCTTTTCATTTATTTTGGAAAATCCAAGGTCAAACTCTACCATCGCCTCTGTGCTGGTGAGGGGGAGCTCGCGAACGATCGCCTCAACATTTGGCCCATGCTTGACATTGATCCGCGCGAATATGTTGATAGGTTTTTCCATATCGCCGATCAGATCAAGGCGGAAAATATGTTTTTGCTTTAGGCCATGCACCGCCTCTGGTGGCAATTCCAATGCCAAGGACAAAAAAGAGCCATCAAATTGATACACATCCATACGAAGGCCAAAGGGCGCGATATCGGATTCTGCGGTGTTCCTTATTTGGCGGACTGTTAATTCGGAAATTTTGCAATCGTGAAACAGCGTAATGCCTGAACAGATTGGGGTGCGTGTGCCAGCAGAGGCGTGGCCCGTGGTGGAAATAGGCCCCTGCCATGGATCGGGACGCCATGCCCAATCTGTCCCAACGGGGCGGCGAATCACATTCGTGCCAATGGCGGGTAAGGCCAGTCGGTATTCAGCCAGATGAATCACCCGATCTAGAAATCGGCGCAAAGCCCATGCTTGATTGGCGCTGCTGCGCAATCGCGATAGGGGCGCGTTTTCAGATCTATTGGCCTCGCGCTCCCACCGACGCAGAGAGCGTCGTTGGTTCAGCCTATCAAAAAAAATACCCAATCCGCGTAACATCCGCCAATCCAAACTTCGCTGCGCATCATTGTCAATGAAATGAAATCAAACAATCTAACTATCATCAAGGATGGTTAAATCTTTGGTGATGTCAACGCTGTGATTTGGCTAAAGTGTTGCTGTATCCAGCCAAATCGTCACGGGCCCATCATTATGCAGCGCCACGTCCATATCCGCGCCGAAACGGCCGCGTTGCACCGCAAGGCCGGCTGCCGAAATTTCGGCGCAAAAGTGGTCATAA
>CAXNIF010000028.1:0-10104 GCA_964202345.1 Cypionkella sp. | reverse complement strand
AGCAGTCCGCAACAAATCTAAAAGCCCTTTAACTTAGCCTTTTCATTTAGGCATGCCCGCAATACATTGGGCTAACCCCTGCTTTTGGGGTTAGCTGTGTGTTGTCCGCGCCTAAAGGCCCAGCGCCGCCTGCACCTCATCGCCCCAGCCCAGATACCATGTGCCTTGCGCCAAAATGACAGGGCGTTTCATCACAGTGGGCTGAGAGGAAATCTGCGCCTCGGGCTCGGATGCTTTCAGAAAATCCGAAAAGCCGCGATAGGTGGTGGACTGCGTATTCACCGCGCGCGCGCCAAATTCGGCGACAATCAAATCAATCTCTGCGGCGCTTAGCGGCGCGGCACGCACGTCGCGAAAAGTGACGTCATAGCCCGCAGCGCCCAGCGCCTTGATCGCTTTTTTGCAAGTCTCGCAGGTGGGGATTCCGTATAGCGTGGCGGATTTGCTCATGTGGATTGTCCAAAAATCAATTTGGTCGCGGCAAGTCCGCCCCATGCCGAAACAGCCGTCAACACGGTGCCCCATGCGACATCGGTCATCACCATGCTGATATGCCAGTTCTTCATGATCGCATAGCTGGTGAATTCATAGGTGCCGTAGGCCATGGCCCCAATGATCGCCGCCGGCACAATCACCGCCGCGCCTGTTTTGAGCGCGGGCCATGAGACCAAATAAATCAGCCCCGCAATATAGGCCAAGTAAAACAGCGCCGCGGGCGCTATTCGGATATTTTCCGCCAGCATATCGCCCAAATGGCGTTGAAACAGCGGCTGCATGTGAAGGTTCAACATCACAGCGTCCAGCAGCAGAAAAATTGCCGCTGTGAAAAGATATAAAGTGACAAGTTGCATGACCATCTCCTGTATCGCCCACAATTAGGGCGCGGCTGGCTTTTGTCCAGTTTTAGCGGCGCAGCAATTCGCGCAACGTCGCGCGCGGCGGGACATCGCGCAGCACCATTTTGGACGTCTCGCGCCAGTCTGCCTCATTAAATGCGGGAAAGAACGTGTCGGCTTGATCCACCGCAATATCCATTTCCGTCACCAGCAATCGGTCGGCCACAGGCAGCAAGGCGCTGTAAATCGCCGCCCCGCCAATACCATAAAGGCGCACATTGGGCAGGGCGCGGGCATGGGCAAGAGCCGCATCAAAGGGCAGAAAAATCGCGCCATCCGCCTGCATGGGCTGGGATGTCACCACGATATTCACTCGGCGCGGCAGGGGTTTGACGGGCAAAGAGTCCCATGTTTTGCGCCCCATAATCAACACGCCCCCCGTGGTTTCGCGTTGAAAGGCGGCCAAATCTTCGGGGGCGTGCCAAGGGATTTGGCCCTTCTTGCCAATCGCCCCCCCTGCCCCGCGCGCGACAATCAAGGTCAGCATCTAAACCGCCACAGGTGCGCGGATGGCGGGGTCGGGATCATAGCCGTCAAAGGAAAAATCCCCATATTGAAAGGCAAACAGATCCTCCACCTTGCGCGTGATGGTCAGCCGAGGCAGGGCCTTGGGCTGGCGGGTCAGTTGCAAGGCGACCTGCTCTGTGTGGTTTTTGTAAATATGCGCATCGCCAATGGAATGCACAAAATCCCCCGCCTCATATCCCGTGACATGGGCCAGCATATGCAGCAGCAGCGCGTAAGAGGCGATGTTGAAGGGCACGCCCAAAAACATATCCGCCGAGCGCTGGTAAAGCTGCAAATGCAGCTTGCCGCCCAGCACCCGCACTTGCCACATGGTATGACAGGGCGGCAGCGCCATTTGGTCAATCTCGCCAGGGTTCCAGGCCGAGACAATCATACGGCGGCTGTCAGGCTTGGTGCGAATCAGGTGCAGCAAATCCGCGATTTGATCGCGTGCGGCGGCGTGAAACAGCGGCCGCCCCGCGCTATCTTCGCCCGCGGGTTGCAAGGTGGCAAAGCGGCGCCACTGGTGGCCGTAGACAGGGCCAAGATCGCCGCTGTCATCGGCCCATTCATCCCAAATCGAGACGCCATTTTCTTGCAAATAGCGCACATTGGTATCGCCCGCTAGAAACCACAAAAGCTCGTGTATGATGGATTTTAGATGCAGCTTTTTGGTGGTGACCAAAGGAAAACCATCGGCCATCGCATAGCGCATCTGCATCCCGAAAACCGACAAAGTGCCAGTGCCCGTGCGATCATCCGAGGCGATGCCATAGGCCAAAACATGCGATAGCGCGTCATGATATTGCTGCATTTATGCCCCCTTTGATGGCGCAACACTACATTTAGAAAAACCAAAAGCAAAGCGCCGCCGCCAAATTTCTATGCAGCTTTCATCTGGACTTATCGCTTTTGCGGTTATTGACTGCCCAGTCAATAAGTTTTGTTGACAGATCGAGTTTCCCAAGGGTTAACTTGGCCAGAATTGATGCGACTCGGCAACGCTGTCATATTGCTGTGGCATTTCGTTGGCAGAACATCATTCGCGCCGTGGGGCCGCCCTAAGACCCCATAACATCCGCCCCGCGCGGAATTTCAGGGAGACGATCGTGACCAAATCCACCATGAACCGCCGCAGCTTTATGAAGACCTCCGCCATTGGCGCAGGCGCTTTGGCTGCACCTGCATTGATCTCGTCCAAGGCATTGGCCTCGTCGGGCGAAGTGAATTTTGTTGGCTGGGCAGGCTACCCTGCACTGGCTGAAAAAGTGTTCCCCGCATTCACCGCTGCCACTGGCATCACCGTGAATTTCAAAGAACTGCCCGACCAAGACACCATGTTCGGCGAAGCCAAAGTGGCGCTGGAAGCTGGCGGCATCGATTTGATCGAGCCTACGCTAGACCGTTGGGGTGGCTGGAATTCGAATGGTTTGTTGGCACCATTCGACGAATCGAAATTGGCGATGGACAACTATTTGCCAGGTTTGGCTGACGGTTCGGCAGGCGAGCGTTCGCGCGCTGGTGGCGAGCTGTTCTATGTGCCTTCCGTTTGGGGCACCGAATCGCTGCTGGTCAGCGAGGCCGACGCTAAGGTTTCGACCCCGCCATCGCTGGGCGATTTGTTCAACGCTGAAAACCAAGCTGTTCTGCGTCCACATTCGTCGTTGGCGGCCATGGGTCGCTGGTTGGATGCCACGGGCCAATTGCCACGCCCCTGGATGGATGGCTACACCGACATGGCTGCGATGGCCGAAGTTTGGGATATCGCTTTGGCCAAAGCCATTGAAATGAAGGGCAATGTTGTTCAGTGGTGGTCGGGCGAAAATGAGGCCCAAGCCGGTTTCACCGCAAACGGCGCCACTGTTGGCTTGTGCTGGGACTCGACTGGTTTTGCGCTGCGTGAGCAGGGCTTTAAGTATGTTGCACCAGTCGAAGGTGCATTTGCTTGGCACCAAGGCTTTGTCATGTTGAAGAATGCTGTGAACACCGATCAAGCACATGAATTCGTGAAGTTCGTCTCGACTGGTGAAGGCTCGGCTATGTGGGCGACTGCGTTCCAAGCTAACCCCGTTGGCAAAGGTTCGGGCGACTTTATGGATCCTGCCGTGTCGGCTTATTACTCGGCAACATTCAACGACGAGGCTTTGGCCAAGTTGTGGTGGTGGCCAGAACAAACAGCGGAATTCGTCGCCAAGCGCACGGAATACGCTGACAAGTATAAAGCAGCCTAATCGCTGTTGTCTTTGGAACGCTGGGCCTATGTGCCCAGCGTTCTTTTTTCATCCAAAAGATGCCGCAAATGGGCCAATCCAACCAGCGGTGCGGGCTAAGCTATTGTGAAAATGGCACGCCACCAACAACAGGGACAAATGAATGAGCGCGGGAATTGATCTGGAAAATGTGTGCTGCGACTTTGGCAGCTTTCGCGCGGTGGATAACGCCAATGTCAGCATCGAGCCGGGCGAGTTTTTCTCGTTTTTGGGGCCATCGGGCTGCGGCAAAACCACCATTTTGCGAATGATTTCAGGCTTTATCGAACCCACGCAGGGCGCGATTAAAATTGGCGGGCGCGACATGCGTGGCCAGCGGCCCAATCAACGGCCCACGGCGCTGATTTTCCAAAATCTTGCGCTGTTTCCTTTGATGCCAATTTGGGAAAATATCTCGTTTGGTCTGGAAGTGCGCGGCGTTGACAAGAAAACCCGCCGCAAAAAGGCCGAAGAATTGTTGGAGTTGGTCGATCTTGCGGGGGCGGCGGATAAGATGGTCAGCCAGCTTTCGGGCGGGCAAAAGCAGCGTGTGGCCATTGCCCGGGCTTTGGCCGTGGAACCTTCGGTGATGCTGCTGGACGAGCCGCTTTCGGCGCTGGACTTGAAGCTGCGCCAGCACATGCGGGCCGAATTGCGCACCATTCAAAAACGCACAGGCGTGACCTTTATCTACATCACCCACGATCAGGGCGAAGCGCTGGCCATGTCAGACCGCGTTGGCGTGATGAGCCAAGGCCGTATCCAACAAATCGCGGGCCCGCGCGACATTTACAACGCGCCCATCAACGGCTTTGTGGCGGGATTTGTGGGCGAGAACAACATATTTGATGGCAGCATCGGCGCTGTGGCGGATGGCATAGCCGCGTTCGACACCCCCTATGGCCCCCTGCGCGCACGGGTTTTGGACAAGCCCCAAGGCCAAAAGCTGCGCCTTTATGTGCGCCCAGAACATACGATCTCGGCCGCCAAAAAGGGCACGGAAAACTCGATCCCTGTGACGGTGTCAGAAGTGTCTTTTGAAGGCGCGTTCATCTCGGTGATGACCCATAGCGCCGATGGCAAAGTGCTGACCGCCGAAATCCGTAACGACGGATCTGCCACAGTGCCAGATATCGGGGCCAAGCTGTTTGCCAGCTTTGATGCCGCCCGCGCCGCGCTGTTGCCCGATGCGAATGTAAAGGGATAGGCCATGAACGATCTTATTCGCCGCTACGGGGTGACCATCACCGCGTTGATGTGTCTTTTGGTGGCCTTTTGGCTGGTGATGTTGGTGATTGTGCCCAATATCACCCTGTTTGAGCAAAGTTTCCGCCCCTATTTGCCCGTGGTGGATGTGGGCGGGCCAAAAGACGTTTACAGTCTTGGCAATTATGCCAAGGTTTTTGATGGCTCGATCGAGCGGTCTATTTTTGGCTATACCTATATAATCCCCGTGCATGTGATGACCTTTGGCCTGACCATTTGGTATTCTATTGTCGTGACCGTGGCCTGCTTTGCGCTGGCCTATCCTTTGGCCTTTTTCATGGCGAAAATCGCCAACCCTAAATCGCTGCCCACGCTGCTGCTGCTTTTGTTTATTCCGCTATGGGTGTCCGAAGTGCTGCGCGCCTTTGCCTGGTGGATCATTTTGGCCTTCAAGGGCCCGCTGAATGCGCTGCTGCTGGCCTTGGGCACAATCGACAAGCCTGTGCGCTGGATCGTCGATTATGACGGCGTGGTGATTGGCCTGACCTACACCTATGTTTTGTTCATGCTGTTCCCCATTTACAACGCCATCCAATCGCTGGACACCAACCAGATCGAGGCGGCCGATGATTTGGGCGCGCCGTGGTGGAAAATCCATTGGCGCATTGTGCTGCCGCACGCCAAACCGGGTATCGCATCGGGCTGTGTGATGGTGTTTATGCTGTCGGCGGGTTCCTTGCTGGTGCCGTCGATTTTGGGATCGACCACCTCGCAATGGTTCACCCAGACGATTGACCAATGGTTCAAAGATGCCTTGGATTGGAACACGGCCTCGGCCTATGCCTTTATTCTATTGCTGCTTTGCACGGTTTTTGTGTCTATCGCGCTGAAGGTGTTCAACGTCAAACTGTCAGATATTGCGAAATAGGGGGCCATTATGCACAAGCTTAGAATAACACTTGCCCGCCTTTACATGGGCCTATTTTTGGCCTTTATGCTTGCGCCTTTGGTGGTGATGTCTGGCGCGGCCTTCAACGATAGCCGTCTGCCGTCCATCGTGCCTTGGAAGGGGTTTACCACCCATTGGTTCGAGGCGATGATCAACGATGGGCGTATGATGACCGCCTTTGGCAATACGCTGATCGTGGCCCTGGCCGTGGCGATTTTGGCGGTGATTGTGGGGACGGCCTCGGCCATCTTGATCAATTCGATTTCCGGCCGTGTGCGGACAGTGCTGTATAGCATGATGATTTCGACCATCCTGATCCCGGGGGTGGTGATTGGCATTTCCACCATGATCTTATGGACACGGATGGGCGGTCTTTTGTTCGAGCCGGGACAGAAACTATGGCCCTTTATTCCAGGTCTACACCTGTCCGTGCTGGGTCAAGTCAGTTATATCGCCGCCATGGTGATGTTGCTGGTGCTGGCGCGGCTGCAAAGCTTTGATGCGGGGCTGGAGGAGGCCGCCTTGGATCTTGGGGCAAGTCATGCCCAAGTGCTGCGGCGCATATTATTGCCCTATCTTTACCCGGCCATTGGCGCAGGTGGGGCAGTGGCGTTTTTCCAATCCATCGAAAACTATAATGTCACCCAATTCACCCGAGGGGGGATGGATACGCTGACGGTCTATGTTTTCTCGATGGTGCGATCTGGCGTCACCCCTGCGATCAATGCATTGGCCTTCTTGCTGATCATGGTGACATTGGTGCTGGCGCTGATCTATGAGATCAACCGCCGCCGTCTGGCGCGGATCGAGTCCGCCCGCGAAGCCGAAGCGCGCCGCGCCACGGCCCTTGAAGAAGCCATTTAGCAAAAGGGGGGCAGTTGGACTGCCCCCCTTTTCTTTTCCCTTGCCTGAAAAACAGACCTAAAAGAACGCCTGCAGCCCTGTGATCGCACGGCCCAGTATCAGCCCGTGCACATCATAGGTGCCTTCATAGGTGTTGACCGTTTCCAGATTGACCATGTGACGCATCACTTGAAAATCTTCGGCAATCCCATTGCCGCCGTGCATATCGCGGGCATGGCGCGCCGCGTCCAAAGCTTTGCCGCAATTGTTGCGCTTTAGGATCGATACCATTTCAGGCGCGGCCTGCGCGCTGTCCATCAAGCGCCCCAATTGCAGCGCCCCTTGCAGCCCCAGCGCAATATCGGTCATCATATTGGCCAGTTTGGTCTGATATAGCTGCGTCTGCGCCAGCGGCTTGCCAAATTGGTGACGATCCAGCCCATATTGGCGGGCGGCATGAAGGCAGAACTCTGCCGCGCCCATTACCCCCCATGCAATGCCATAGCGCGCACGGTTCAGACAGCCAAACGGCCCCTTTAGCCCTTCGGCATAGGGCAACAAAGCCGCTTCGCCCACCTCGACATGATCCATCACAATTTCGCCCGTCACCGAAGCGCGCAAGCTAAGTTTGCCGGCAACTTTGGGCGCGGACAGGCCCTTCATGCCTTTTTCCAGCACGAAACCGCGTATCTTGCCGCCATGCGCCTCTGATTTGGCCCAGACTATGAACACATCCGCAAAGGGCGCATTGGATATCCACATTTTCGATCCGTTCAGCACATAGCCCGACGCCGTCTTGCGCGCCGTGGTCTTCATGCCAGCTGGGTCAGACCCTGCATCCGGCTCGGTCAAGCCAAAGCAGCCAATCCATTCGCCGCTGGCCAGTTTGGGCAGGTATTTGCGGCGCTGTTCCTCACTGCCATAGGCATAGATCGGATACATCACCAAAGACGATTGCACCGACAACATGCTGCGATAGCCGCTGTCCACCCGCTCGACTTCGCGGGCAATCAACCCATAGGCCACATAGCTGGCCCCCAGACCGCCGTATTCTTCGGGGATGGTCGCCCCCAAAAGGCCCATCTCGCCCATCTCGCGGAAAATCTGCGGGTCCGACGCCTCTTCGCGATACGCGGCAATCGCGCGCGGCTGAAGCTTTTCTTGGGCAAAGGCGCGCGCGGCGGCCTGTAGCATCCGCTCTTCTTCGGTCAATTGATCCTCTAAGCGCAAAGGATCGGCCCAATCAAATGCGCCCAACTCTGGCGCGTCTTTGGGTTTTAGTTTGGGGCGGTCGGTCATGCTGTCCTCCTGATTTGTGCAAACTGTTGCAGAAATTGCGCAAAAAGCCTATCGAAAGATTCTGATCATTGCATGAGGAAAAGTCATATGTTCGGCGCGAGGCGATACTTACCGACCCTCCCCAGCCTTTTGGCCATCGAAGCGGTGGATCGCCTTGGCTCTGCTTCGGCGGCGGCGGCAGAGCTGGCCTTGACACAAGGTGCCGTCAGCCGACAATTACAGGTGTTGGAAACCCAAATGGGCGTGGCGCTGTTTCTGCGCGAGGGCGGGCGCTTGACCATCACCTCGGCAGGGCGAGATTATGCCGCAACGGCACGGCAAACCTTGCAAACCCTATCGGCCGCAGGTCGTCAATTGCGCGCTAACCCCATGGGAAGCCGCCTAAATTTATCCATTCTACCCGCCTTTGGGGCGCATTGGCTGGCCCCAAGGCTTGGCCAATTCAAAGCACAGCAGCCCGACATTTCGCTGAACCTATCCACGCGGCTGCGACCTTTTGATATTGCGGGCGAAGGCTTTGACGCCGCAATTCATTATGGGCGGGAAGATTGGGCAGGGGCAGAACATTTGCCGCTGCTGGATGAAATGCTGATCGCCGTGGCGGCCCCCAGCTTGATCGCAGTGCCGATCTTGCAGGCAGATGATATTCTCTCATATCCATTGATGCAACTTGACAGCCGCACCGGCGATTGGGGCCGCTGGTTGGCGCATCACGGCCATGCCAATTTGCGCCCCCCAGCCATGATGTTTGACCAATATGCCACGATGGCCACCGCGGCCTTGCACGGGCTTGGGGCCGCCTTGCTGCCCAGCTTTATCGCCCAAGATGATCTGGCATCGGGGCGATTGATCGCGCTATTTGGCCCAGCCGTTCCATCGTCGGGGCGCTATTTTCTGGTCTGGCCCAAAGACATCGCGCCGCGCCCACCGCTGCGCCAATTTATCGCTTGGGCCCTTGGGCAAATCTAAGCGGCCCGTTGCGCGGCCATTATGTTCAGGTTTCGCTGCGCGCGGGTTGGCCTGCTCTTGTGCAATTGGCCCCATGATGCCACGATGGGCCAGAGGAAGAACATGCAGCATCAACACCCCAAAACCATCGGCGAGGTTTCCTTTTGGTATGCCGACATCGGCCTGCCCGCCACGCGGCGCCCTGCCCTGACTGCACCCACCCGCGCCGATGTGGCCATCATTGGCGCAGGCTATACGGGCCTATGGGCCGCCTATTACCTGAAAAAGGCCTGCCCCGAATTGGATATTCTTATTATAGATAAGCATTTCGCGGGCTTTGGGGCATCGGGGCGCAATGGCGGCTGGTGCATGGGGGCTTTTGCTTGGAACCATGAACGCTATGCGGCCACCTCGTCGCGGCAAAGCGTGTTGGACATGGTGCGCGCGCTGGAAGGCACGGTGGCGCAAATCACCCAAGTTTGCGCCGAATTGGGCATTGAGGCGGATATTCACCCAACCGAAGAGCTGATGGTGGCCACCAATCGCGCACAAATGGCGCGGATGCAGGCAGAAATTGCCCACCGCCACCAATGGGGAGAAGGGCACCGCGTGCGCGCCCTGAGCGCCGAAGAAGTGGCGCAGCGCATTTCCATTCCCAATATCTTGGGGGCAATGGTTGTCTCGGGCGTGGCGCGCATTCAACCCGCCAAATTGGTGCAGGGATTGGCCCGCGCCGTCGAATCCATGGGGGTGCGCATAGCCGAGGATACAGCCGCCCTATCCTATGCCAAGGGCGAAATCGTCACCCCGCGCGCGCGCATCACCGCGCCCATTATCTTGCGCTGCACCGAAGGATTTACCGCGCAGATCAAGGGGTTTCGCCGCGAATGGCTACCCCTAAATTCAGCCCAAATCGCCACGGTGCCCCTGCCCCCAGAGGTTTGGGCGCAAATCGGCTGGGACGGGGGCGAGTTGATTGGCGATATGGACAATGCCTATTGCTACTGCCAACGCACGCGCGAGGGGCGGATCACCATAGGCGCGCGGGGGGTGCCCTATCTTTTTGGATCGCGCCTTGATGCCAATGGTGCGCCCGACCGCGAAACAATTCGCCGCTTGACGGCCATTTTGCACCGTCACTTCCCCGCCGCCGCTGGATATCCCATCGATCACGCATGGTGCGGGGTTTTGGGCGTGCCGCGCGACT
>CAXNIF010000027.1:0-10147 GCA_964202345.1 Cypionkella sp. | reverse complement strand
CGGGCGCATGCGATGTTTTGCGCGTTTTTATCCAGCGATTTGCAGCCCGAATTGCGGCCCTATCTGGCCAAATTCCATTACCTGCCGCTGCCGCCCCAAGGCATGGCCTTTCAGACAGATGCCGATTTTCGCGCAGCCTTTTTGGTTTTTTTGAATTTTCTGAAACGCAATTTGGCGGCGCAGACGGGGCTAAAAGTGTTGACGCAATTCGCCTCGCAAACGGCGGTGTTGCAGGGATTTGCCGCGCTGGGCATGCCCGACACCATTTTGCGCGAAGAGGAATTGCCGCGCGGTTTGGCGCGATTGGCGCAAGATCTTGCCTTGCCCGATCTGCCCATCACGCCCGAACCTGCCGTTGCCTATCCTGCCTTGGCACAGATTTATGGGCCCGACCTAGAGGCGGGCGCGCGCGCCGCCTATGACAAGGATTATATAGGATTTGGCTTTGCCGATTGGACAGCGCCTTAGGCCGCTGCGGGCGCACGGTTTTCTGTCAAGATTGCAAAAATCTTATTTGCATCTGTATTGGCGCGCAATTTGGTGCAAATGGCCCCATCGCGCATAGTGCGTGACACCAAAGCCAAGGCTTTCAGGTGATCGACCCCAGAATCTTTGGGGGCGAAAAGGGCGAAAATCAAATCAACGGGCAGGCGATCCACGCTTTCATAATCCAGCGGTTTTTCCAGACGCATGAACACGCCGATGATTCGATCCAGCCCATGCAGACGGGCGTGCGGCAAAGCAATGCCATTGCCCACGCCTGTTGGGCCAAGTGTTTCGCGCTCAAGCAGGCCATCAATGGCGGTGGCGGCATTTAGGCCATGGGCCTGCGCGGCCAGATCGCCCAATTCTTGAAATAGGCGTTTCTTGCTGGAAAGATGCCCCATGACTTTGGTGGCGGCAGGGGCCAGAATTGTCGACAAATCCATCTGAACTTTCCTTAGGCGCAGGCCCAGCCTGTCCTTAACTTATGTTGCGCGGGTCGATCCAGCCTATATTGCCATCGTCTCGGCGATAGACCACGTTCACGCCCGCATGGCTTTCGTTGCGAAACACCAGAAAGTGACTGTGCGACAATTCAAGCTGCATGACCGCTTCGCCAACTGTGATAGAGGGAATTTTGGATTCCATCTCGGCGATGATAATGGGTTGCAAGGCGGCTGTGTCGTCATCCTCTGGCTCTTCGGTTGTCGCGAGGATATACGAGGAAGCGTCACCGAATTCAACAGGCTGCGGGCGCTGATGGTGATGGTTGCGGATGCGGCGTTTATAGCGTCGCAATTGCTTGTCCATTTTCTCGCGCGCGGATTCAAAGGCGGCATAAATCTCGCTGGCATGTCCCTTGGCCTGCGCCGTCAGGCCCGTGGATAGGTGAATCACCGCTTCGCAGACGAATTCATGCGCCACACGCGAAAACACAACCACGGCCTCTGTGGGGCGCTGGGCGTATTTGTCAACAACTTCGCCCAGTTCAGCCTTGACATGAATTTGCAACGCCTCGCCGATATCGATCTGTCTTCCGCTGATTTGATAGCGCATTTTACCTCCTATGCTGCATATCTGCACCGCGCCCGTTTGGGGCGGGACAAATTGCCATTGAACGCTGTAAATGAATGCAAGTTTTCAAAATTGGCCGTCGCAACATGCCGCGTGCCTTTGGGGCCAATGACATGGCCAGAACGCGAATACCGCAAAGGGTTGTTTCGACTTGCATCTCCTACATTTGGGGATGCGCTAGGGCTCTTGTCAATGAAATTGCAATATAGATTTTACAAATTTGTCACATCATCCCGAATCTTATCCAAGGCGGAAATTTTCGCCCAGATAAACACGGCGCACCATATCATCGGCGACGATTTCAGCCGTGGTGCCCGTCTTCAGCACAATGCCATCATGCAAAATATAGGCGCGGTCCACGATAGAAAGGGTTTCTGCGACGTTGTGATCTGTGATCAATACGCCGATCCCGCGAGATTTCAGATCTTGCACCAAGTGGCGGATGTCCCCCACGGCAATGGGGTCAACGCCGGCAAAGGGTTCATCCAGCAGCAGATACTGTGGATTGGCCGCCAAGCATCGGGCAATTTCAACGCGCCGTCTCTCGCCGCCCGATAGGGCCAAAGCGGGGGCTTGGCGCAAATGGGAGATGGAAAATTCCGACAATAACTGTTCCAATCTTTCGCGGCGGCGGTGGTGGTCGGATTCGGTAATTTCCAGCACAGCCAGAATGTTCTCTTCCACGTTCAATCCGCGAAAAATCGACATTTCCTGCGGCAAGTAGCCAACGCCCATGCGGGCGCGCCGATACATCGGCACCAAAGTGGCATCAACCCCGTCGATGGAAACACGCCCGCCCTCGGGCGATACCAGCCCAGCGATGGCATAAAAACATGTGGTTTTCCCACTGCCATTTGGCCCCAGTAGGGCCACCACTTCACCTTGCGATAGGGTCAACGAGACATCACGGATCACCACGCGCTTTTTGTAACTTTTGCGAAGGTTTTCAACAACTAGCCCTTTGGCCATGCGAAGGTCAGGCGCAGTGTTCATGGCTCTGCCCCCTGTCCTGCGGCAGCTTTGGGGGCAAAGCGGGTTGTCACTCCACCTTCCAATCGGCCCAATCCCGTCTTGATATCGGCGACAAAACGTTCAGCGGTAAACGTGGCTGCGCCCTGTATCAGCGATACGTCACCCATCATCACGACTTCTCCGCTTGCAACAGTATATTCGGCGCGCGCCGATTGCGCGGCATCGGCGGCATTGACCAAAAGCACATTGCCCGTCGCAAAAAGCTTGCTGATTTTGTCGGCCTCGTCATCATATTCGACGCGCACCTGATCCGCCGAAAGCCGCATCTCGCCTTGCACCACCAAAACATCGCCCGAAAAAACCGCCGTGCCTTGCGCTTGGTCAACGGTCAGCTCTTGAGAGGTGACGTCAATGGGCAAATTTGGATTTCCTTGCAGCCCCCCAAATGAAATGGCAGCCTCGCCGCTGGTTTGCGCCATGGCAAGCTTTGGGCCCGCAAGCACCAAAAGGGGCAGCGCAAGGGCAATGGCAATGAAACTTCGCCGCATCACACGTCCTGACCTATGGTTCCTAAGGCTTGTATAGCAGGTGTACACCCGATTTGAAAACCAGAACAAAACCATCTGGATTTTGGGTCAAGCTCATTTGACCTGCGTCCAATTGCCCAAGGGGGCCAAAGGCGCGCACCTGTCCTCGGCTGTCCATCTGCGCGGTTTCGATGGCAAGGTCCAGCGCCTCGGTGGTCATGTTATATCCAGCCGAGAGGATTTCGACCCCCCCCGTTAAAGCCGCGGTGGCATTTTTGCCATCATAGGCCACCAAAGGGGCGGACACACGGGTTAGATCGCCCGATAAGGTGGTGATCTCTCCATTGGCTTGGCGCGCCAAGGCGCCCGTTGTGCCGCTGGGCAAGATCGACTGCGCCACGATTTTGACCCCCGCCCCATCGGCGCTGGTGGTGGCTATTTGAACGTCCACCATCTTGGGCTCTCGCAAGCGGTCTTCAATATCAACTTCCGCAAAGGGCAATGCCCCGTCCATGGTCATGGATTTTGAAAAAAGAAATAGGCTGGACAAAATTCCAAGCGCCAACAAGGGCAAGCCAACCTTTAGCAGGCGCACCCGTCGTGTATAGGTGGCGGGGGTCATCTTTGGTGGTATTCGGCTCATATCACGCCCGCGCGCAAAAAGTCATGTATGTGAACGATTCCCACCGCATGGCTGGGTGCGGCGGGGTCAATGACGAAAAGACAGGTGATTTTGGCCGCTGTCATCAGCGATAAAGCCGCCCCTGCCAAAGCATCGGGCGCCAGGCTGCGGGGCGCGCGCGTCATCACCTCACCGGCTGTTTTTTCCATCAGCCCGTCCAAATGTCGGCGCAAATCGCCATCGGTGATAATGCCCATCAAAGCGCCTGCTTCGTCTTGCACGCCGGCGACGCCAAATCCTTTTTGGCTGATGGTTAAAATCACGTCACCCATCGGACAATTGGGCAACACCAGCGGCATATCGACATGCATCAAATCGCGCACATGCAAAAGTTTGGCCCCCAACGGCCCGCCGGGGTGAAACAGGCGAAAATGCTCGGCGGTAAAGGCGCGCTGTTCCATCAAGGTCAGCGCCAATGCATCGCCCAAGGCCAGCGCCATCGTCGTTGATGTTGTCGGCGCGATTCCTGTGCCGGCCTCGGGCACTTGGGGCATGATCAGCGCAATTTTGCTGGCTCGCGCCAAAGTGCTTGCCGCTTGGCCGCAAATGCCCAGCATGGGAATGTCAAAGCGCTGGCAATGGGCGATGATATCGGCCAATTCCGCCGTCTCGCCCGAGTTGGAAATCAACAGCACGATATCGCCGCGCGCCAACATGCCCAAATCGCCATGGCTGGCCTCGGCGGGGTGGACAAAATGCGCAGGCGTGCCTGTGCTGGCCAAAGTTGCGGCGATCTTGCGCCCGATATGGCCCGATTTTCCCATGCCCGACACGATCACGCGGCCCTGCGCGGCCAAAATTAGGGCGATGGCGGCATCAAACTCTGGCCCAAGGCTTGCCGCCAAGGCAGTCAGCCCGGCCGCCTCCACTTCGATGACGTGGCGGGCGATTTGGGTGGCTGATCGGTCAGTGGTGGAAAAGGTCATTGGGTTCATCCCATCCCATTAAATCCAGCCGCGCGCGGGTGGGCAGAAAATCAAAACAGGCCTGCGCCAAGCTCAGGCGATCTTCGCGGATCAAAATCGCCTCTAGCGCATCTTTTAGCTTGTGCAGATACAAAACATCGCTGGCCGCATAATCGCGCTGGGCTTCGGTCAAGACCGCGCTGCCCCAATCCGACGTTTGCTGCGCCTTAGACACATCGACGCCGACATATTCCAGCAGCAGATACTTCAGCCCGTGGCGGTCGGTATAGGTGCGGATCAGCTTGCTGGCGATTTTGGTGCACCAGACGGGCGCGGTCTGCACCCCAAAGGCCGCCTGCAGCGCCGCGATGTCGAACCGCCCAAAGTGAAACAGCTTGAGCACCTTCGGATCGGTCAGCATCCGCACCAAATTGGGCGCATCCCCCTGCCCGCGCGCGATTTGCACCAAATGCGCATCCCCATCGCCTGATGAGAGCTGCACCAAACACAAACGATCCCGCGCGGGGTTCAACCCCATGGTTTCGGTATCAATCGCCACCACTGGCCCAAGGTTCAGCCCATCGGGCAAATCGTTTTGATAAAGATGAATGGCCATGGGACGTCCCTGCATAGGTTTGGAGTGTTCCTAGCGGGGCGGGGGGGGCGGGTCAACTGTTGGGGTTACTTGTTCGACTTGCGGCGATTATCCTCGCGGCACAGCATTTGGCCATTGGAGATTTCGGTTTTGCCGCCCGAATGCCAAGGGATGATATGGTCAGCCTCCATCCCCTCAATCGGAAAGTGCTTTTTACAATGGGGGCAAATTCCCTGTTGCCGATCATACATTTCACGTTTTTCCTTTTCGGGAAAGCTGCGAAGGTTCAGGTGTTTTTCTTCGCCCGTTAGCACATATTCATAAATGCCACTTTTCTTGACCACTTCGTAATCTGCCATCAACTCATCAACCTGCGCGCCAAGGGCCACGGGATCAAGCGTTTTGGCCCCGTGTTCGCGGTGCAGCCCGCCCCAATCTAGCCCCTTCATCTCGCGCCGATATTTGGGAAAGGTTTGCTGCACCCATGCAATCACGCCTTGGAAATAGTCCCACAGGGGCTTGGCATCCGCATCATGCTGATGTTTGCCCATGTAATCTTTGATTTGGCCGTTTGAAATCCAGTCAATGACGGTTTCTAGATACTCCTGCCGAATTGGCGCGCCGCTTAGATAGTCGCTGCCAAGGCCATAGGCTGCCCCGCCCGTTTTGCTGAAATAGCGTTTGGCATCGCTGACAAAGGGGCCAGAGTAAACCGCGTTGCGCAGTTCTTGCTCGGTCAACCGCTCTCCCGCGATGTTGATGGTTTCGAACCACGCCAACCTCTCGCTGGGTGCGCCGTGACACTGGTAGATCATCAGCTTGTAATCCAGCACGCGCTGCTGCACATCGCTTTGCAGGTTGTGGAAATACAGCCCCCCCACCGAAAATATGCTGTTCACATATTGGCAAATCGAGATGGTGCGCTGTTGGCCGTCGATCACCTCGAAGGTGCCATCATCCCGCGTGGCCCAATACATCACGTTCAGCGGAAATCCCTTGAACACCGTGTCAATCACCGCGTTGCGCTTATCATCTTTATAAACAAATTCGCGCTGATAGGGGGGGCGGATGTCCAGCCGGCCCGAATAGCCAAAGACGCCGCCTTCGTTGTCATCTTTGTAATCGGCGGCAAGGTCGGCGATGGTGATTTCGGAAAGGGTGATTTTCATAGGTTTGCGGCCTTTCTGCGGATCAGGAGGCGAACATAGGTCGCGTAGTAGTATTTACCGCCTACTTCGTAGTAGGTTCCCTTGCTTGGTTTATTGGGCAATAGAATTGCAGGTGCGTCATTTAGTTTTGACACTTCCTTGCGTGCTCCCCCGTCAACTTGGATTTGTTTTGGGTAGGTTTTTGAGGCCATGCCAAACCAAGTTTTTGCAATGCCAACGATTTCAAATTGGTCAGGGTTGTGTCTGTCTAGGAACGTGATGGGAACGCCCATAAGTTCGAAATAATCGTTAGGTATATCCGCCGTCTTACCCACCTCAATCGCGTTATAGTTATCGTAGGTCGGATATTCCTGCGGCGTGTATTTCTTATACAAAATCAAGTCTTCGTGCCGTTCTTTGTAGTCCATGTTGGTGAACCATCGCACGCCCTTGACGCGAATGTATTTTCGCCCCGCCTCATCAATGCGAAACCCTGCCGCATTTAGTGGATATTGATCTGGAACGGCAAACTCACGATCCCCGCTGCGGATACTTGGGCCGAACCAAACCTGCCCAGCTTGAACCAGCCTAAAAACCTCTTTGTAGGTTATGGCGTTCACGTTCCCAATAATCAGAAACTGCTTCCCATGTTCCACCAATTGCTGAACATATTCGCGAAACAGCGAAAAGGGCGGGTTGGTGACGACGATATCGGCTTGCCTTAGCAAATCGATACATTCAGGGCTGCGAAAATCGCCATCGCCCTGCAGGGGATGAATGCCAATCTCGGTTGGGTCAGGCACGCGATTGCCGTTTTTGTCGCCGTTATATTCCAGCCAAACCGCCTGCTGCGCCGTGCCTTGGCTGAAGACATCCGCATCCTTGCTTTTGTAGCAGGTTGTAATCAGCCGTTTTAGGCCAAGGTGTTCAAAATTATGGGAAAAGTAGTGAAAGAAATTGCTGACGCGCGGATCGTCGCAGTTGCAATACACCGTCTTGCCGCGAAAGTGGTCTTTGTAATGGCGCAATTCGCGACTGATGTCGTCTAGCTGGGTATAAAACTCATCTTTCTTAGCATCGCGCGCAGAGTTGAGGTTGCTATTCTTAGCAGCCCGCCGTTGGCGCTGTGTGACCATCATATCCATTTTCGCGACTATAAATAATGAAATACTTCTTATGCGCGAGTGTATGGCATAGCTATGGTTTATGGAAGATGAATAAATCCCCCAATCACACGGGCGCATTCTTTTTGTGGGGGCGGGGCGCACGGCTTTTTCCCCCAGCAGCGCGGCCCTTGGGGCGTCTTTGGGTGCGTTAGTCCAATAGGCCCATGCGATAGAATTGGGCCAAGGCTTCGGCGGTGTCTTGCGCGATGGTGGCGGGGGCGACCTGCGGGAAGGCTTGGGCCAGCAGGGCGGTGATGTCGTCTTGGGTGGCGGGCTGGGTCAGCGCCACCCATATCCGCATGGCCCCGTCATTCAGATGCACAATCCTGCCGCCATCGCGGCTGACCGCAAAGAACTGCCCGTCCAAATCGCGGATATCGGCCCCTTGTGCGCGCGTATAGCGGTGATCCTTTGGCGCGGGCGGGCGCGGGGGGATATTGCCGCCGCCAAAAGGCTGGATGATCGGCAGGGGGTTGGGTGCGGCAATCTTGCCCTGAGCGGCGGCGTGCAAGATCAGGTCGATCCCGTCTTGCAGGCGGGCATAGACAAGGCGAAAGCAGGGCGCGGTTTTGGCCATCAGGAATAAGGCGGCCATCACCTGCGCAGAATCGCGCTGGCGTGTGAAATGCTGATGCAGCAAAACGCGCAGCACCTCGCCGCGCGGCTCTGGCTGCAAATGCGCCGCGCCAGAGTCTTGCCGATCTAGAATCACCACGCCGCCAATGGGAAAGGCCGCCCCAAAGCTGGGTTGATTGGGTTGCGGAAGATAGCGGTATTGGCCGTTTTCGGGGCCGTGATGGGCCGCAAGAAAGTCATGTAAATTGGTCGGGATGTTTTCGGGCAAGGGCAGCCGCAATCTTGTGGCGATGCCGCTGGCCTGTGCCATCAAAGGGGCCCCCGCCCCCGCCGACAGGGCCACCGTGTCATCCGAAATAATCCCCGCCCCCGCCGCCGCCAGCCCTGCGGACAGCAGCGATTTGCCACTGCGCCGCACGGCAGGAAACAGAACGGCGCAGCCGCCGATTTCGGCTGCTGCTGCATGCAAAACCATCAGATCAGCTCGCTCGGCCGCAAGCGCGCTTGGCAATAGCGCAATGACATCGCACATTGCATTGACCGCTGATTTGTGGAATTTCGACCCTTCAATCAGCGGAGAGGTGACCCGAAACATATCTCCCGCAAAGGCCAGCGTTGCGATGGGCGTGACAGAAGCTTGCGCCGAAAATTCATAGGCCCAACGCGGAAAGACTTGGGCTATTATGCCCAAAAAATCCCCGAAATTCACAAGTCGCACAGGACGGCGCAACCCGTCCAAAAGCAGATCGACAATGATATTGGGCGGCGGCTTCATAAAAACTGCCGCCCAAATAGTGGCGCTGCGCTCACAAAAATCAGAGCGTCGCGGGATCAATCCCGGCGGCAGTCAGGCAAGCGTTAAACTCTTCGTCCGTCGAGGTAGAGCTGATGCAGCTATCGATGGCCGCATCGCCCGTGGCATTGCTGGGACGGCTGACGATCGAAGCATCGCTGGGCAAACTCACTTCGCTGGGCAAACTCGCCTCACTGGCCGCGCTGGGTTCACTTGGCGCGCTGGGTTCGCTTGGCGCACTGGGAGGGCTGGGTTCACTTGGCGCGCTCTCTTCGCTGGCCGAAGCCATGCTTAGTGTTGTGAATGTTGGCATCGTATAGGCGGCGCCTGCCAAAAGACCAAGCCGCACCAACCACGCGCGCCGGTTCAAATTCTCTTCATTCACTGCGTTTCCTTTCGCATGTTTAAGTGGGCGCTTGCCCATGACGAGATGCTTCATCACCAACGCCACATGGCTACGGGCAAAAGTTTTGTAACAATCACGTAAATCTGCCAGACTATCAAGCACTTTTTGCCATTCGCGGGGTATTTCGCCCCTTAAACATCTAAAATTGCGAATATCACAGGCGCGATCAGCCGACCTGCGCCAAAGCAAAGAAACCTACCCTAGAATGAGGCCAGATAAGCCCATCCGTTGTTCTTTGGTAATTGGTGCCCAGAAGAGGACTCGAACCTCCACGCCTTGCAGCGCTGGTACCTGAAACCAGTGCGTCTACCAATTCCGCCATCTGGGCACTGGGGGGCGATTTAGACCCAGCAAGGGGCGGCGTCAACGGGGAAAGTGGGGCGCGGGGTTGGGTTGGGGAAAATTATGTCCATTTGGGCGGTTGCTGCGGCTATAACCGCTTGCAGCGGTGGGGCGGGGCGATTATTCAGAAGCCAGTTTTTCACCTGTCAGGTCTGCCATTAGGGGGGCAAAGCATGAGCAAGCTGGTCACGATTTACGGCGGATCGGGCTTTGTCGGGCGCTACATCGCACGGCGCATGGCGCGCGAAGGATGGCGTGTGCGCGTGGCCGTGCGCCGCCCGAACGAAGCGCTTTTTGTCAAAACCTATGGTGCGGTGGGGCAAGTTGAACCCGTGCTGTGCAATATACGCGACGAGGCATCGGTCACGGCGGCAATGGCGGGGGCGGATGCCGTTGTCAATTGCGTGGGCACTTTTGACCGTGCCGGCAAGAATAATTTCGGCGCGGTGCAGCATCTGGGGGCTGCGCGGATTGCGGC
>CAXNIF010000026.1:0-10286 GCA_964202345.1 Cypionkella sp. | reverse complement strand
GGTTGGTTTGGTAGAATTGGCTAAAGGCATATTTGAACGTGGCTTTGCCCATTTTCTTGACAGCCAGCGCCTTGCCTGAATTGACTTGCACCCGATCAATCTGGCCCAAATGCGCATGAGCGGCGATCATGGCACTGCGCAGCGCAGCCAAGCTGTCCCAAGGCAAAGTTTGCCCCAATTCGGCCGATAATGCCCGCAAAATAGCCCAGTTCTCTTTGGCTTGCCCCGGCGCAAATCCCGCGCGCAGGGCCAATTGCGGCCGGCCTTCCAAATTCACAAACATCGCATCTTCTTCGGTATAGGCGGCACTGGGAAAAATCACATCGGCCCGGCTTGCACCGCGATCGCCGTGGCTGCCTTGGTAAATCACAAAGGGGCCGTCCTTAATCTCAACTTCATCGGCGCCCAGATTAAAGATCACCTCCGCGCCTTCGATATCGGCCAGACCGCCGGGCGCGCAGGCCCCCACATCCATCGCCCCCACGCGCCCTGCCGCCGTGTGCAAGATCATCAGCTTGGCCCCCGACAAATCGCACAGCTTTTGCGCATGGGCCAAAACCGCTTCGCCATCAGCCTCATTGATCGCGCCCATGCCCAAGATTACCAGGCTGGGCTTGTCTTTGACGGCGCTAAAATCTTGCGAGAGCAGCCCCTCCAGCGCGGCGCGGTCGGTGCCGATATGGTTGTAATCATAGGTTAAATCCACCGCAGGGCCAATCAGCCCAACCGAGGCCCCGCGCGACCATGCCTTGCGCAGGCGCGCGTTCAAAACAGGTGCCTCCAGACGAGGATTGCTGCCAATCAGCAAAATCGCAACCGCGCTGTCGATATCTTCGATTTTGGCCGTGCCCGCATAGGCGGCGCGGTTGCCGCTGGGCAGGCGCGCGCCGTCCGTGCGGCATTCGGTAACGCCGCCCAAGCTGCGCATCAGCGCGGTCACGCTAAAGGCCGCTTCCACATTGGCCAAATCCCCCACCAGGGCCGCAACCTTTTTGCCCGTCATCGCCTTGGCGGCGGCGGCCAGCGCTTCGGGCCATGTGGCTTTGCGCAGCTTGCCCTTGTCACGGATATAGGGCGTGTCCAGCCGCTGGCGGCGCAGACCATCCCAGACAAAGCGCGATTTATCCGAAATCCATTCTTCATTCACGCCGTCATGGTTGCGCGGCAAAATCCGCATCACTTCGCGCCCCTTGGTATCCACGCGAATATTGGCCCCCATCGCATCCATCACGTCGATGGTTTCTGTTTTGCTCAGCTCCCACGGGCGGGCGGTAAAGGCATAGGGTTTACTGGTCAGCGCGCCCACGGGGCACAGGTCAATGATATTGCCTTGCAAATTGCTGTCTAAGGTCATGTTCAGATAGGATGTAATCTCGCTATCTTCGCCGCGCCCCGTTTGGCCCATTTGCGTGATGCCCGCCACTTCGGTGGTAAAGCGCACACAGCGGGTGCAGGAAATGCAGCGCGTCATCTTGGTTTCCACCAAGGGGCCAAGGTTCAAATCATCCGAGGCGCGCTTGGGCTCGCGGTAGCGCGAGAAATCCACCCCAAAGGCCATCGCCTGATCTTGCAAATCACACTCGCCGCCTTGGTCGCAAATGGGGCAATCTAGCGGATGGTTGATCAGCAAAAACTCCATCACCCCTTCGCGCGCCTTTTTCACCATGGGGGAATTGGTCTTCACCACAGGCGCTTCGCCATTGGGGCCGGGGCGCAAATCTTTCACCTGCATCGCGCAAGAGGCGGCGGGTTTGGGCGGGCCGCCCGCAACCTCGACCAGACACATGCGGCAATTGCCCGCGATGGTCAGGCGTTCATGATAGCAAAAGCGCGGAATGGCGATGCCCGCCACTTCGGCAGCTTGGATGATGGTCATCGCCCCATCCACTTCTACTTCGATGCCATCGATGCTGATTTTCTTGAGGTTGCTCATCAGCTTAACTCCGCTGCCAAAAAACGAAGACGGCGCAAGGCCCGTCCGAGAAATCAGATATCACCGCGCCGCTTTGCGCCCTTGCTATCGCGCTTTGCGCGGCAAAGTGCAAGGTGGCATGGCGCGCGAAAAGGGGCAAAAATGCGCTCATGGGGCCACCTTAATCAAACTGCCCACCACTGTGCCTGCGGCCACTTCGGCGCGGGCGACAGCGCAATAGCTGTCAACATCGCCCGTTTTTGCCCCCGCCCGTGCCAAATAATCCGAAGACAGCGCGCGAATGCGTGCCTTTTCTTTCGGGTCTCTCAAGAATGTCTTAATCTCGGCATCGCTCAGGCCAAGGTTTTTGGCGTGGCGCTCTAAGGCCAACATCTCTGAAAAGACCACAAACATGCGCGCCTGCGCCTTGGGGCAGCTTTTGCGCAGCAGATCCCCCACTTGCGCGGCAACCAACATTTTCGTCACATGCGCATCCTCGGCCAAGTTTTGTCCCAAAACCGATGCAGCCATGCACATAAACAGTCCAGCCAGAAGATAGGGTTTCATGGCGCGCTCCTTGTTAAAGCTGCGCCCATGATCGGCCCAATGGCCGTGATAAGCGATAGCAAGAGCCGCCATCACAGGCACCTCTTTGCGAAAAACCATGGCCAGACCAAAAATTGACCTAGATTGGCGAGCTGCAGCGCCGCGCCCTGCCCCGGGAAAAAAGCAAAGCCCCCGGCATCAGCAGGCGACAAGGCAACGGCGGGCGGCTTCGCCCGCGGCTTTGTAGATGTCGCCAAGATCGCCACTGCCATCAGCCCCGCCCTTTTCAACTCACTGCGCCGCCAAAGCGCCCGTGCGGCCCTTTTTGCGGGCCTTAATGCGGTCTTCGATTTCCTCGCGGAAATGGCGCACCAGCCCCTGGATGGGCCAAGCCGCCGCATCGCCAAGGGCGCAAATCGTATGACCCTCAACTTGTTTGGTGACCGAAAGCAGCATGTCGATTTCTTCGACTTCCGCCTCGCCGCGCACCAAACGATCCATCACACGCATCATCCAGCCCGTGCCTTCGCGGCAAGGGGTGCATTGGCCGCAAGATTCGTGCTTGTAGAACTTGGACAGACGCCAAATCGCTTTGATGACATCGGTGGATTGATCCATCACAATCACCGCCGCCGTGCCAAGGCCCGAGCGCTGTTCGCGCAGCCAGTCGAAATCCATGATCGCCTCGTCGCATTGCGCGGCGTTCAGCATCGGCACGGATGACCCGCCCGGAATGACAGCCTTGATGTTCTTCCAGCCGCCGCGCACCCCGCCGCAATGGCGATCTAGCAATTCGCGCAAGGGAATCGACATCGCCTCTTCCACAACGCAGGGGTTGTTGACATGGCCAGAGATGCCAAACAACTTGGTGCCCGCATTGTTAGGCCGGCCAAAGCCCGCAAACCATTCCGGCCCGCGCCGCAAAATTGTGGGCACAACGGCAATGGATTCCACATTATTCACTGTTGTTGGGCAGCCATACAGACCCGCGCCCGCAGGAAACGGCGGCTTCATGCGCGGCATGCCCTTTTTGCCCTCAAGCGATTCGAGCAGCGCGGTTTCCTCGCCGCAGATATAGGCCCCCGCGCCGTGATGCAGGTAAAGATCGAAATCAAATCCCGACTTGGCGGCGTTTTTTCCCAAAAGCCCCGCCTCATAACATTCATCGATCGCGGTTTGCAGGGCCTCGCGCTCGCGGATATATTCGCCGCGAATATAAATATAGCAGGCATTGGCATTCATCGCGAAACTGGCAATCAACGCCCCTTCGATCAAGGTATGCGGATCATGGCGCATAATTTCGCGGTCTTTGCAGGTGCCCGGTTCGGATTCGTCGGCATTGATCACCAAATAGCTGGGCCGCCCATCCGATGCCTTTGGCATGAACGACCATTTCAGCCCCGTGGGAAAGCCCGCCCCGCCGCGCCCACGCAGGCCAGAGGCCTTGACCTGTTCAATCAGCGTATCGCGCCCGCGCTTGATGATCTCGGCGGTGCCATCCCAATGTCCGCGCATTTTGGCACCCGCAAGGCTGCGGTCATGCATCCCGTAAAGATTTGTAAAGATGCGATCCTTGTCGGCCAGCATGTCATGCCCTTTCCATAGCCCTTAGGGGCGGTCTTTGGCGCGGCGGGCGCGCCAGATTTGAAACACAACTGCCAAGGCCCAAATGAACCCCGCCAGTGCAAAAAGATCTAGCAGCAACGCATATTTTGGCGGCCAATTATATTCGGCGCCGATCAGCTGCAAAACCAAATAGGCCGCCATGATGCCCGCAATCGCAAGGCCAGCGCTGCGGGCCTTGCGCGCAAGGGCGCGTTCTGACTCGCCAGAGGCCATCAGGCATGGCCCCCGCCCTGAGAGTGGGAAGCATGGGGATCATCGCCCAAATCTGGCGCCGTACGCGCCACGCCGCCCGCCCCCAATAACACACCAAAGACGCCAAAGCTGAGCAGGCCAAAGAAAAAGCCTGCCGTGGACGTCCCGCCCCCGATCATGACCACCAAGCCAAAAGCGATGACGCCCGCACAAATGGCCACAGCCCAGCCATAGGGCCAAGGCCCGGATTCATCGTCAAAGCCGTGGTCAAGATCAGGGTAGTCCATCGATTACCCCTTAGCCGCTGGTGGTTTGCGCGCTGGCGATTTTGCCGCAGGTTTCGCCGCCGCAGGTTTCGCCGCCGCAGGCTTGGCTGCTGCTGGCTTGGCTGCTGCTGGCTTGGCTGCTGCAGGTTTCGCTGCTGCAGGTTTCGCTGCTGCTGGCTTGACTGCTGCTGGCTTGGCCGCCGCAGGTTTCGCTGCTGCTGGCTTGGCTGCTGCTTTGCTGGCGGCGGGTTTCGCCGCAGGTTTTGCCGCTGCAGGTTTCGCCGCTGCTTTGCTGGCGGCGGGTTTGGCTGCCGCGGCTTGGCTTGCTGGCGCCGCGCTGCTGGCCGCAGGGGGCTGAGCGGCCGTGTCAGCCGCGCGTGGCGCAGGGGTTTGCGCCGCTTGGGCCGCGCCCAAATTCAACACCCAAATCAATGCACATGCGGCCAAACCCAGACCGACTGCCGCGAGCAGGCCATGAACGAAAAATTGCGCCAAGGCAAAAGTGATGACACCTGCCAACAACGCCACCCAAAACCGTTTTGATATCGTTATCACGTATGAACTCCTTATGATATGAGCCAATGTGGCCACTGTTTCTGTCCCTTATTCACGTCTTTGCCGCTTTTTCTTTTGTTTTAGGCTTGGCGGCTTTTGCAGTTTTCCCCAACCATGGGGTTATCAGCGGAACTTCGGTTCCGTCGATCCGTTTGACGCTATCACCCAGATCCACAGCCGCCTGCACGCTGGCGTTATGGGCGGCGCGGCCTTTGGCGTGATCTTTCAACGAGGTCAGCCCCGCCAGCGGTTCGGCCGCATAACGTCCATTTTGCGGCCCGGGCTTGGGCACCTCCCCCTTCGAGAACCGCGCCACCAGATCGCGCAGCTTCTCGGCGGTCAAATCTTCGTAGTAATCCTTGCCAATCTGCGCCATGGGCGCATTGGCACAGGCGCCCAGACATTCGACTTCTTCCCAAGAAAAATTACCATCTGCCGACAGCGTATGTGACGTGGGCGCGATTAATTCTTTGCACACAGCCACCAATTCCTCTGCGCCGCAAATCATGCAAGAGGTGGTGCCGCAAATCTGGATATGGGCGATTTTGCCCACGGGGGCGAGTTGGAACATGAAATAAAACGTCGCCACTTCCAGCGCGCGAATATAGGCCATGTCTAGCATGCTGGCGACATGCTCTATCGCGGGGCGGGTCAGCCAGCCCTCTTGCTCTTGCGCGCGCCACAGCAGCGGAATAATCGCCGATGCCTGCCGCCCTGCGGGATATTTCGTGATCTGCCCCTCGGCCCATGCCAGATTGGCGGGGGTGAAGGCAAAGCTGTCAGGCTGGTCTTTGTGCAGGCGGCGTAGCATTAGGCGGATTTCCTTATCGTCAATTGTTCTTGCTCGTCAGACCAGATTCGCAGCGAGCGCGCCGAAAAATCGGCCCCGTTCAGCCATTCCACACCGCCGCCCCCCGGGACAACGGAAACATCGCGGAACACTTCGGGGACAGACAGCATTTCCAGCAGCACATGGCCCTTCATCTGAGGGCGCAAATCGACATCGCGGGTCACGCCATCATCCCAAACCACGCGCAAAACCCCGTTGGTCAGCGCCTGCACGCCAATGACACTCAGCATCGGTTTCATGGGTGCATCTCCTCCCATACTTGCTGCAAGCGATCACGATTAGCCTCGGCCCAAACCCGCGCCTCTTTAATTGCCCGCGCGGGCGCGCGGCCATCAACTATGCTGAAATCCGACAACTTAAGCATCGCGCGGCCTTCGGTTGTTTCCACGTGAAAGTGGGGTGGGTTATGGTCGTTAAAATACATGCGGATCACACTCAGTTGCAATCGGACGATGGTAGGCATATCTCACCGATCCACCTCTCCGAAAACGATATCCATCGTGCCGATAATCGCCGCCACATCGGCCAGTTGGTGGCCTTTGGCCAGATGATCCATCGCTTGCAGGTGCAAATAGCCCGGCGCGCGGATTTTGGCGCGGTAGGGCTTATTGGACCCGTCCGATTTCAGATAGACGCCAAATTCGCCCTTGGGCGCCTCGACTGCGGCGTAAACTTCGCCCGCAGGCACGTGGAACCCTTCGGTGTATAGCTTAAAGTGATGGATCAACGCCTCCATCGAGGTTTTCATATCGCGGCGCGACGGCGGGGTGATTTTGCCCCGCGCCAGCACTTCGCCGCCTTCCATGCGCAGTTTGGCAATGGCTTGGCGGATGATCATGATAGACTGCGTCATCTCCTCCATCCGCACCAAATAGCGATCATAGCAATCCCCGTTTTTGCCGACGGGAATCTTAAAATCAAACTCGTCATAGCATTCATAGGGCTGCGCGCGGCGCAAATCCCACGCCATATTGCTGCCGCGCACCATTACGCCCGAAAAGCCGTATTTCAAAACATCATCTTCGGTGACAATGCCAATATCGACATTGCGCTGTTTGAAGATTCGATTTTCGGTCAGCAGCGTGTGCAAATCTTCTAGAACCTTGGGGAAAGTCCATGTCCACGCCTCGATATCATCCAGCAATTCATCGGGCAGGTCTTGGTGCACCCCGCCGGGGCGGAAATAGGCGGCGTGCAGGCGCGCGCCGCAGGCACGTTCATAAAACACCATCAGCTTTTCGCGTTCCTCAAAGCCCCACAGCGGCGGGGTCAGCGCGCCCACGTCCATCGCCTGCGTTGTGGTGTTGAGCAAATGGTTCAGAATGCGGCCAATTTCCGAATACAAAACCCGAATCAAGCTGGCGCGGCGCGGCACAACTGTGCCCGTCAGCGTTTCAATCGCAAGGCACCACGCATGTTCTTGGTTCATGGGGGCCACATAATCCAGCCGATCAAAATACGGCAGGTTTTGTAAGTAGGTGCGGCTTTCCATCAGCTTTTCCGTGCCGCGATGCAAAAGACCAATATGCGGATCGCAGCGTTCGACAATCTCGCCGTCCAGCTCTAGCACCAAACGCAACACCCCATGCGCAGCGGGATGCTGGGGGCCGAAATTCAAATTGAAATTGCGGATGCGCTGCTCGCCCGTCAAAGCATCGCCAAAGCTGTTGGTCTCTAGCTTTCCGTCCATCATGTGAGCACCTTTTGTGCAAGAGAGTCCTGAGTCATTTCCATCATATGATCGCGCCACAGTTGCGGTAGAGGCGAAAACGTCTGGGCGATATAGTCATATTGCGGGGCCAAAAATTGCAAGGCGCGCGCGCGCAGATCTTCGGGCATGCGATGGCCGCGCCCTTCATGCACCCGCCGACCCAGATCAACAGCGGCCGGGCCAAGACCCAAAAACGCCAGCATCCGATCAAATCCCGCCTTGGTGAACAAATCTTCGGTGAACATCACCAACAAACGATCCCCGAAAAGGTTTTGCAATTTCGGCAAATTGCCCGCGTAATCGCCCCGCCGCAAAATGCCGCGAATATCGCCGTCGTCTTGTTGCACAAAGGCGCGCGCCAGCATCGCCTCGCAGCCGCGTTCAAAATTTTCAGGGGCGGCGCGGTCGGCGATCATGCGGATATGGCTCCACAGGCGGGTCAGGGGATCACGGATCAGATACACCACCCGCAGCGCGCCCATCTTCAGCATCGGCTCTAATCTTTTGCGCGCAATTACCGAATAGGCCGGGGTAAAATCACCCACCAATTTAGCCCCCTGCGGGGCCGAGCGGCGCAGATAATCGCCAAAGGCCACAGGATCAATCTCGCGCGAGGTAATCAGCGGCAGATAGCTGGTCAGATCATCAAGGCGCTGGCGCAACGCCTCTGTCAAGGCGCCGTCGGGCAGGCCAGAGAGCTGTTCGATTTCCGCGCGCGTGTCGCCAATCAGCTTGGCCCATTGTGCATCACCATTGGTCGAGAAATAGTGATATTCCTTGATCGTGCGCAGATAACATTCAGGATGGGCCGATAGCTGATCGTGCAACCAAGTCGTCCCCGCCTTGGTCGCCCCCACGCAGATCATGATATCCGGCCCATTGCCCATGGATCAGGCCTTTTTCTCGCTGTGCTTTTCATCGCCGGGCAGCACATATTGCGCCGATTCCCATGGGGATAAAAAGTCGAACTGGCGATATTCCTGCACCAAAGCCACGGGCTCATAGACCACACGCTTTTCGGCTTCGTCATAGCGCACTTCGGTATAGCCCGTGGTCGGGAAATCCTTGCGCAGCGGATGCCCACGAAAGCCGTAATCGGTCAACAGTCGGCGCAGGTCAGGATGGCCCGAAAACAAAAGGCCAAACATGTCGAACACCTCACGTTCGAACCAATTGGCCGAAGGGTGAATGGCGCAAATCGACGGCGTGATCGCCCCATCCGCCACAGCAATCTTAACCCGCACCCGCTGGTTTTGATGCATCGACAAGAAATGATACACCATTTCAAATCGCGGATCAGAGTCGGGGTAATCGACAGCCGTGATATCCACCAAAGAGGTAAAGCGGCAGGCCGCATCCTCTTTTAGAAATTGAACAAAGGCCTCCAAATGGGCGGGCTGAATGATCACCGTCAATTCGCCAAAAGCCACTTCGGTTGCGATCACTGCCGTCTCACGCTTGGCGCTGATATAGGCGGCCAGCTCGTTCAACGCATCTAGATTTGCCATTGCCATCGCGATCTACCCTATCTGACCAAAGTGCCGGTGCGGCGGATTTTGCGCTGCAATTGCAAAATACCGTAAAGCAGCGCCTCGGCGGTGGGGGGGCAACCGGGCACATAGATGTCCACGGGCACAATGCGATCACAGCCGCGCACCACCGAATAGCTGTAGTGATAATATCCGCCCCCATTGGCGCAAGAGCCCATGGAAATGACATAGCGCGGCTCTGGCATTTGGTCATAGACTTTGCGCAGCGCGGGGGCCATTTTGTTTGTCAGCGTGCCGGCAACGATCATCAAGTCAGACTGGCGCGGAGAGGCGCGCGGCGCGGTGCCAAAGCGTTCCAAATCATAGCGCGGCATGGAAGTGTGCATCATCTCTACCGCGCAGCAGGCCAGACCAAATGTCATCCAATGCAAAGACCCGTTGCGGGCCCAATTGATGATATCTTCGGTCGAGGTCAGCAAAAACCCCTTGTCCTGCAATTCGGCGTTTAGGGCCTGCGCCGCATGCTCGCGGTCTGGGCCGGCCGTATTGGCCCCCGTCATCACGCCCATTCCAAAGCCCCCTTCTTCCACTCATAGGCAAAGCCCACGGTCAAAACGCCCAGAAACACCATCATCGACCAGAACCCCGCCATCGACATCTCGCCAAAGGCCACGGCCCATGGGAATAAAAAGGCCACCTCTAGATCAAAGATGATGAACAAAATCGACACCAAGTAAAAGCGCACGTCAAACTTCATCCGCGCATCGTCAAAGGCGTTAAACCCGCATTCATAGGCCGAGACCTTTTCAGGATCAGGGTTGCGCACGGCAATCACGGCGGCGGCCAGCAGCAGCACAAGGCCAAGGCCAATCGCAATCGCCAAAATGATGATGACGGGCAAGAATTCGCGAAGCAAAATGTCCAACTGACGCTCCTTTACGGCAAAACGCGGGGCGCGCTGTCGCAACCCCTACAGCGGTTGTGCCTCATTTAGCCCTATGACCGCGCGGGGTCAACCAAGGGCTGGGCAAATCTGTGGCAAATTGACCGCTTTTCACGCCGCCGCCTTTGGCAAAGCGCGATCAAGGGCCCGTTGCCCCTTTTTGGGGCGGGGCCTTGGCCCTATATTCGCCCCATA
>CAXNIF010000025.1:0-10345 GCA_964202345.1 Cypionkella sp. | reverse complement strand
GACCTGCGACCAATTTTCAACCCAAAGAAAAACGCCCCATCGGCGTTTAGATACATCGGCACCGAAGGTTGGCCGATCCGCCCGCGAATCGGATCCCCCCGCGCAAGCAGGCCGTCCGCCTCGAGAGCGCGCATGATGACCGAAACGGTTTGCGCCGACAGCCCTGTGATGCGTGCAATGTCCGATTTCGACAGCCCCGCTTGCGCGCGCACCATCGTCAGCACCAGCCGTTCATTGTGATCGCGCATGCCTGATTGGTTCGAGCCACGGCGGCCAAAATCTTCGTTTGAAGTCTTGTCGCTGGAGAGTTCGGCATCCATCTGCGGGGCGATCCTAAAGTGGTCGTGGTTGATTTAAATGGGCGGACTAAGGGCGGCTTTTCGCAAAATCACATTGGCGTAATGCGCCCGCTCGCCCGTGGCCACGATCGCATAGGCGGCCTTAATGCGTGGATAAAGCGTATCGCCATCCAAGGCTGTCACGGAAAATTTCTGTCCCGCGCGGGCAAGGGTCTCGTCAATTTGGCGGTGAATGGGGGCCGATTGCGCAGGATCATTGAATTGCGCGGCGCGAAAAGCGGCTTCTATCGGCAAAATGGGCAAAACCGCGGCCAGTATCTCCATCAGGCCATGGCCATCCGCGCGAATCAATCGTTGCGCATGGCCCGTCGCAGGGTAGTTGCCATCCACCAAAGCGATCTCATCGCCATGGCCCATTGACCGCAACGCATGCAGCAAATCTGGGCCAAGCAGGGGCGAGAGTCCGATCAACATATCCGTTCTTTCCACGATGCCTATTTTGGCACCAACCTGCGCAGGCAATGCGCGCCTGTCAATACTAAATCAATCTGATTTATTTATCTTGACGCGCCTTCACGAATCGGATTGTCTGCACATACCGCTGCGGCTTCGGCCCAGCGCGTGGCATTCAAATGGGGTAATTTGCCCCAATCCTTGGGAGGACGACCGAATGAAACTCAAGACCTTCGCTCTGAGCAGCGCCGCTGCTTTGGCATTGATGGCTGGCAGCGCATCGGCTGCTGATCTGGCTTGCTTGATCACCAAAAACAACACAAACCCTTTCTTTGTGAAAATGAAAGAAGGCGCTGAAAAGGCCGCTGCTGCTGCTGGCCTTGATTTCCAAGCTTATGCTGGCGAAAAAGACGGTGACGCTGCACCGCAAATCACCGCAATCGAAAACTGCGTGGCTGCTGGCGCTAAGGGTATCTTGATCACCCCATCGAACGACTCGGTTGGCCCAGCCCTGAAAGATGCCCGCGCTGCTGGCATTCTGGTCATCGCGCTGGACACGCCTTTGGCTGACGCCGAAGCACAAGACATCACCTTTGCCACCGACAACTTTGAAGCAGGTATCCTGATCGGCAAATGGGCGGCTGCAACCTTGGGTGAAGGCGCAGCGACGGCAAAGATCGCTATGCTGAACATCAACAAAGACAATATCTCGGTTGACGTGCAGCGCAACACCGGCTTCTTGACCGGTTTTGGCATCACTGTTCCTGATCTAACCGTGATGGATTCGGAAGATGACCCACGCGTTATCGGCCACGAAACCTCGGATGCAAACCCAGAGGGCGGTCTGCGCGCGATGGAAACTCTGCTGGCCAAAGACCCAGACATCAACGTGGTTTACACCATCAACGAGCCTGCTGCTGAAGGCGCCTATCAGGCCCTGAAAAACGCCGGCAAAGAAGGTCAAGCTTTGATCGTATCGGTTGACGGCGGCTGCCCTGGCGTGGCTTCGGTCAAGTCGGGCGTGATCGGCGCTACCTCGCAGCAATATCCGCTGGATATGGCGGCCAAGGGTATCGAAGCCATCGTTGCTTTTGCCAAAGACGGCACCAAGCCAACCGTGTCGGAAGGCCTGTCCTTCTACAACACCGGCGTGAACCTTGTCACCGACAAGCCAGTTGACGGCGTGCCATCGATCGACACCACCAAAGGCACCGAACTCTGCTGGGGCTAATTCCCAACGAAGTTTGACTTGATTATAGGAAGGGCGGCTGTAAAGTCGCCCTTCTTCTTGGGATAAATTCCAAACAGCATAACAAGGGGGGGGTCACTTGATGAGCGGTGAAAACGCACCAACAAAAACCATATCCGATTATGAGGCGACATTGGCCAAGGCCGATACCGCTGTTGCCAGCTTTGAGCGCGACGACAACGGGATTGTGCAACGTTTGCGCGGGTTTTTGCGCAATTATCCCACAACGATTCCGGCGCTGGTGCTGCTGCTGTCTGTCATTGCCTTTTCAATTGTCGCCCCCCGATTTTTGGGGCTGGGCGCGCTCTCGACCATTTTGAAACAAGTCACCGTGACGGGCTTTGTCGCCATGGCGCAGACATTGATCATCCTGACCGCAGGCATTGATCTGTCGGTGGGGGCGATTTTGGTTTTGTCGTCACTGGTGATGGGAAATCTGGCCGTGGGGCTGGGGCTTCCGGTTGGCTTGGCCATTGTGATTGGCATTGGCGTGGGCGGGGTGATGGGGTTGATCAATGGCCTTCTGGTCACAAAAATGCGCCTGCCTCCCTTTATTGTGACGCTTGGCACGCTGTCGATTTTCGAAGCGATCAAGCTGTGGTATTCGCAATCTGAATCCATCCGCAATGTCGATATCGAGGCGAATGCGCCGGCCCTGCTGTGGTTTGGCCAAGGCTTCAATGTCGGCGGTGCTTCGATCACCTACGGCGGGATTACACTTATTATTCTGGCCGCCGTGCTGTGGTATGTGCTGAACCAAACCGCTTGGGGCCGCCATGTGCATGCGATTGGCGATGATCCCGATGCAGCGATGTTGTCTGGGATTCAAGTGAACCGGGTTTTGACCTCGGTCTATATGGTTGCGGGCTTTATTTGCGGCTTTGCCGCATGGATTGCAGTTGGGCGCGTCGGCTCGATCTCGCCCATCGCATTTTCTGATATCAACCTTGCCTCTATCACCGCTGTGGTGATCGGCGGCACATCCCTGTTTGGTGGGCGCGGCAGCATCGTCGGCTCTGTTCTGGGCGCGATGATTGTGGGCGTTTTTATCACGGGGCTATCGCTGGCAGGGGTCGATGATTATTGGCAAAAATTCGCGGCAGGATGCCTTGTCATCATCGCTGTTGCGCTAGACCAATGGCTGCGGAGGGCAACACAATGACCGTAACCCCTATTCTGCGGGCCTCTGGCCTGATGAAACGCTACGGCACTGTTGTGGCCATGAACGGCGCAGATTTCGAACTGATGCCGGGCGAGATTATGGCCGTCATCGGTGACAATGGCGCGGGCAAATCCACCCTAATCAAGGCGCTGTCTGGGGCCGTTGTGCCCGACCACGGCGTGATCGAACTCGATGGCGCGCCCGTCCATTTCCGCAGCCCCGAAGATGCCCGCGCTTTGGGCATTGAAACGGTCTATCAAAACCTGGCCATGTCGCCCGCCCTGTCGATTGCCGACAATATGTTTTTGGGGCGCGAGTGGCGCAAGCCCGGCATCATGGGCACGATCTTTCGCCAAATGGATCGCCCGCGCATGGAACAATTCGCCCGCGATAAACTGTCCGAATTGGGGCTGATGACCATTCAAAACATCAACCAAGCGGTTGAATCCCTGTCTGGTGGCCAGCGCCAAGGCGTGGCCGTGGCCCGCGCGGCGGCATTTGGCTCGAAGGTGGTGATCTTGGACGAACCCACCGCCGCGCTGGGGGTCAAGGAATCGCGCCGCGTGCTGGAACTGATCCGCGATGTGCGCGCGCGCGGAATTCCAATTATCCTGATTTCTCACAATATGCCGCATGTGTTCGAAGTGGCCGATCGTATCCACATCCACCGCCTTGGCAAACGGCTGTGCGTGATTGATCCCAAAGATTACACCATGTCCGATGCCGTGGCCTTTATGACAGGGGCCAAAGTGCCCGAGGGCGTGGAAGAACAGGCATGACCCCGCAAGCGCTGGCTGATTTGATTGCGGCCAGCGCCGCAAAAACTAAGGGGCGCTTCATCGCCGCCCTTGCTGGCCCCCCCGCAGCGGGTAAATCCACCCTTGCCGCCGAATTGGCCGCTTTGATTGGCACGGGCGCAAAGGTCGTGCCGATGGATGGCTTTCACTATGACGACGCGGTGCTGATCGCGCGCGGCGCAAGGGATCGCAAAGGCGCGCCCGACACCTTTGACGCGCAGGGCTTTTTCCACCTGCTGCGGCGGCTCAAAACCGAATCCGAAGTCGCCATCCCCCTGTTCGACCGCGCCCTTGAGATTTCCCGCGCAGGGGCCGATATCGTGGGGCCGCAGGATAAAATCCTGATCGTGGAAGGCAACTACCTGCTGCTGAACGAGGCCCCATGGCCGCAGGCCCTGCCCCTTTATGACCTGACCATCTGGATTGACGTGGACGAGTCCGCCCTCATCACCCGCCTCATGCAGCGCTGGGCCAGCTATGGCAAAACCGAAGCCGAAGCGCGGGCGTGGATCGAGGGGAACGACCTGCCCAATATCAGGCGGGTTGTGAAGGGGAGTGGGCGGGCGGATGTGGTTATTTCGTAACCATTTGCGCTTTGGGAAAAAACACCATCGGTCCAAGAGAGGAACACTAAAGCGTCCCCGCCCCCTTCCCCTTCGCCCTCTCCAACCCCAACCACCTTTCCCGCCAAATAATCAGCACCCCTGCCAGCACCACCAGCGCGGCGCCTGTCAGCATCGCGCGGCTGGGCACTTCGCCAAACACCCAAAACCCAATGCCCAGCGCAAGCAGGATCGAGGCATATTCAAACGGCGCGACCAGCGAGGCATCGGCAAAGCGATAGCTGGATGTCAGCAATATCTGCCCTAAGCCTCCCAGCAGCCCCGCGCAGACCAGCATCGCCCCTTGTGCGGGCGTAGGCCAGACCCAGCCAAAGGGCAACGTCGCCAGACCCAGCATTGTCGATGTCAGCGAAAAGTAGAACACAATCGCAGGGGTCTTTTCCACCTGCACCAAGCGCCGAATGGTGATCTGCGCCAGTGCCGAAAACACCGCCCCGCCCAGCACCAGCGCGGCGCCCAGCGCGGCCCCGTCACGGGCGCTTTGGCCCAAATTCGGCCATAGCACAATCAACACCCCGCACAGGCCCAAACTCACCATAGAATAGCGAAACAGACGCACCTTTTCCCCTAAAATCCACGCGGCAAACACCACCGTCAGCAATGGGGCTGCATAGCCCAGCGCCGTCGCATCGGGCAGTGGCAAAACCATCAACCCCCCAAAGCCCATGCCCATCGCCGTTGTCCCCATAATCCCGCGCAAAGCATGGCCCCAAGGATGAACCACCTTCAGGCCCGTGGCCAATTCTCTGCGCAAGGCAAGCCATGTCAAAATGACAGGCATGGCAAAGAAGCTGCGGAAAAACACCGCCTGCCCCGCGGGCACCCCCGTCGCCTTGATCAGCGAGGCCATGGTGATAAAGATCACCACCGATCCAAGTTTCAGGACAATGCCCCGCAGCGGGTTTTGAACTTGGGGGTTTTGCAGCATTTTGCACCTCTGCCCCCTTTTCCCCCCATTCCCCTTTGCCTGCAACCCGCTATCATAGCCCAAAAACAGGAGGCGCACATGACCACCCCCAAATCCACCCCCGAATCCACCATCGAGACCCGCATCGACCAAGGGCGCGGCATCATCCCCGCCGATATCGTGCTTAAGGGGGGGCGCGTGTTCGATCTGATTACGGGCGATTTGGTGCTATCCGATGTAGCCATCTGCGCCGATCAGATTGTGGGCGTGTTTGGCGCCTACACGGGCAAAGTCGAAATAGACGTATCGGGCAAAATCCTTGTGCCAGGATTTATCGACACCCATCTGCATATCGAATCCAGCCTTGTCACCCCGTTCGAGTTTGACCGTTGCGTATCCCCCCATGGCGTGACCACGGCGATTTGCGACCCGCACGAAATAGCCAATGTCTGCGGGCTTGCGGGGATTGAATATTTCCTTGCCGCCTCCTCGCGCACCTTGATGGACATTCGCGTGCAACTCTCGTCTTGCGTGCCCTCCACGCATATGGAAACCACAGGGGCGCGGCTAGAGGCGGCGGATATTGCGCCTCTGATGCACCACCCCCGCGTGATAGGTCTGGCGGAGTTTATGAATTACCCGGGCGTTTTGTTCAAAGACGCGGGCTGCATCGCCAAGCTGAATGCCTTTGCGGGCCGCCATATCGACGGCCACGCGCCACTTTTGCGCGGCCATGATCTGAACGGCTATATCGCCGCAGGCATCCGCACCGAGCATGAGGCGACCACCTATGACGAAGCCCTAGAAAAGCTGCGCAAGGGCATGCGCGTGCTGATCCGCGAAGGCTCTGTCTCCAAGGATTTGCGCGCATTGGCCGCGCTGATCACCGAACGCCACTCGCCCTATATTGCCTTTTGCACCGATGATCGAAATCCGCTGGATATCGCCGAACATGGGCATCTTGATTATCTGATCCGCACCGCGATTGCGCTGGGCGCGCCGCCGCTTGCGGTGTATCGTGCCGCCAGTATTTCCGCTGCCGAAGCCTTTGGACTTAAGGATCGCGGCCTGATTGCCCCCGGAAAACGCGCCGATATCGCCGTTTTGGACAGCCTAGAAAATTGCCGTGTCGCCATGGTCTTTGCGGGCGGTGTGCAGATCAGCGAAGCGGCCTTTGCCACCCGCGAGATCATCCCCCCTGTCGCCCGCCATTCGGTGAAAGCCCCGCGCGTCTCGCCGGCCCATTTTCGCACGGGCGGCAACCGCGTCGATACCCCCGTGATTGGCATCATCGAAGGCAAGATCATCACCCAGCACCTGACCTTTGACATCGCCCCAGTGGATGGCGACAAACGCCCCGACCCCGCCCGCGATTTGATGAAAATCGCGGTGATTGAACGCTATGGCAGAAACGGCAATATCGCCACGGGTTTTGTGCAAGGCTTTGGCATGCAGGCAGGGGCGATTGCCAGCACCGTGTGCCACGATCATCACAACATCGCCGTGGTGGGGGCGGATTACGCCGATATGGCGCTGGCCGCGAACCGCCTTGGCGAGATTGAAGGCGGCTTTGTCGTGGTGAAAAATGGGATCATCTTGGCCGAACTTGCCCTGCCCGTGGCAGGATTGATGAGTTTGAACAGCTTTGAAGAGGTGCACCGCGATTTAACCGCCCTGCGCGCGGCGGCAAAATCGCTGGGCGTGGTGCTGGAGGAACCTTTCTTGCAACTGGCCTTTTTGTGCCTGCCCGTCATTCCGCATTTGAAGATCACCGATCATGGCATGGTCGATGTGGACAAATTCGAAGTGATCCCTTGACCCAAACGGTGAAACGGGGCGCTGCCCCGGCCGCTTTGGCCATAGGCCAAAGCGACTCCCCGGGATATTTTCCAAGAGAAGAAACAGCAGCAAAGCGGCGCGTTAGCGACCCGTCAGCTCGGCGGTGATATTCACGGGAATGGACTGCCCTTGCAGCCGCGCGCGGTAGATCACAAGGCTTTCGACAACGCGCATGACATAGGTGCGGGTTTCGGTGAAGGGGATGGTTTCAATCCAATCCACCACATCGACGCCCCCCGCCCCAGCCCGGCGGGGATCGCCGTATTCTTCGATCCATTTGGCAGGGCGCGATGGGCCCGCATTATATCCCGCCGCAATCAGCGCGACGGCAGGGCCAAACCGTTCGACCAGCTCCGCCATATAGGCGCTGCCCATGCGCACATTGAAGGCGGGATCTTGGGTCAGCCGCGCCGCTGACGAAGATTCGCCCATGCGGCGCGCCACTTCGGCGGCGGTGTCGGGCATCACCTGCATCAAACCGCGCGCGCCCACCGCAGATTGCGCGCGGGGGTCAAATTCAGATTCGCGCCGCGTAATCGCCAGTGCCAGCGCACGCGAAATGGGGAGATTATCCGGCACGAAATCGGGCAAAGGGAAATAGGCGCGGGGCAAAATCACCCCCCGCTCGGCCGCCTGTTTGGCAATGACAAGGGCCAAATGCGGCTGATCCAAACGCAGCGCCAAATCCGCCAGCGCCGATAGCCCCGCCCGATCCAACCCTTCGGATAGATGCACGAAAAACCGCTTGGCCAGCGTTAAATCACCTGCCTGCAGCAGCAATCGGCCTGCCGCCAAAACCGATGAATTCGCCCAAGAGGCGCCCCGCCACGTGGGCTCTGCCTGCCCGACATTCACCAGCGCAGGATCCAGCGACAGGCCCAGCCGTTCAGCGGCGAGCAGCCCGTAAAAGGCGGTTTGATGCTGGGCGGCGGCCTCATAGCGCGCGCGCGCGCTGGCGCCATCGCCCATCGCCTCATAGCTGCGCGCCAGCCAATACTGCGCCCGCGCCACGCTAATCCCCGTCACCACTGCCGATTCAAGCATGGCGAAATGCTGCAATGCCGCTTGCGGGTCGTTCAAATGCCGCAGCGCAATAAATCCCGCCACAAAGGACAGATCGGCCAGGTCACTGCCCGCCGTCGGATGGTGACGCGAGGCCACCGCATAGGCGGTTTTATACTTGCCCGCCCGCATCAAAATACGGGCCAAATCGGCGCGCCGTTTGGCCCAATTTTGTGGATCACCCAAACTTGCCGCCGTGGCCGAACGCGCCAGGATCAATTCGGCCGCTTCGTCATACATCGAGGCGCGCATGCGGTAATCATAGCGGTCAAAGGCAAGGCCCGGGTCATCGGCCAAACGCGCCGGCACCGCGCGCACCAGCGCCGAGGCATCATCGCTGCCCGCTTGCAGCGCCGTCCTTGCGCGCGCCAATGCGGCCTCATCAGGGCCAAGGCGTGCCATCATCCGCGCGGCCTCATCTTTGCGGCCCCTGTCCCAGAAAATCGCATCCGCCCGCGCGCCATGCGCCCCTGCCAAAGCATCGCCCGCCAAAGCCAGCATCTGCGCTTCGGCTTCGGCGTCGAACTTCAGGCTTTGCCAGCCGCGCAAGGCCTCGGCGCGGGCCTCATCGACGCGCCCCAGCGCCACAAGCGCGCGCGCCATCGCCACAGAACCAATACCCGATCGCGGCAAATCTTGGCCAAAATAGGCCAAAACGCGGGCGGGATCATCGCTGCGCGCGGCGGCAATCTCGCCCTTTTCCTTGAGCAGCGGCAAGCCCGGCCAATCGGGTCTTCGGGCCAAAAATGCCTCGTAATCGCCCAGTCTTCCTTCGCCTGCGCGCAAATAATGCCACAAGATGATATCGCCGCCGATGGGGCCTGCCCCTTGCGCGGCCGTCAGCGCGCTGGGCCAATCGCCGCCGCCCGCCGCGCGCAAGGCTGTCTGTAGCGCCGACGCCTCATCGGCGCGCGCCAAGCTGGGCGCTAGGGCCACACAAAAGAAAACGGCTGTGATCGCTTTTGCGATGAAGTTTTTTCTGCTCATGGGTGTCTTTGTGCCGCAAGGGGCAAAGACGATCAAGCCTGCGCGTATCGATGGGCAATTTTCTGCCCGCGCTTGGCAAATCCGCCAAGCCCCGCTACAAGCTTGCCGATGCAATTAGGGCGCAATCATCGTGCCCCCACAGACAGGAGATGCACCATGATCAAAGGGTCAATTCCCGCCATCGTCACGCCCTTCAAAGACGGCGCTTTGGATCTGGTCACGCTGAAGAAACTGGTCGAATGGCACATCGAACAGGGGTCAACGGGCCTTGTTCCCGTGGGGACAACGGGCGAAAGCCCCACCTTAAGCCATGAAGAACACCGCAAAGTCATCGAGGTGGTGGTGGAAATCGCCGCTGGCCGTGTCCCCGTGATTGCGGGCGCGGGATCGAATAACACCGCCGAAGGGATTGGCCTGATCCAACACGCGCAAAAGGTGGGGGCCGATGCCGCGCTGGTGGTGACGCCATACTATAACAAACCAACGCAAGCCGGCCTGATCGCGCATTACACCGCCTTGCACGACTGCTGCACGTTGCCGATTGTGATTTACAACATCCCAGGCCGTTCGGTGGTAGATATGACGCCCGAAACCATGGGCCAACTGGCCAAACTGCCGCGCATCATTGGCGTGAAAGATGCCACGGGCAAAATCGAACGGGTATCCATGCAGCGCGCCTCTTGCGGGGCAGATTTCATCCAGCTTTCAGGCGAGGATGCCACGGCGCTGGGCTTTAACGCGCACGGCGGGGTGGGCTGCATTTCCGTCACCGCCAATGTCGCGCCGCGCCTGTGCGCGCAGTTTCAAGCCGCCACGCTGGCAGGCGATTACGCATTGGCGCTGGAATACCAAGACCGCCTGATGCCCCTGCACGAGGCGATTTTCATCGAGCCGGGCCTTGCGGGTGCAAAATACGGCCTGTCCCTGCTGGGCCTGTGTTCGCCCGAGGTGCGCCTGCCCTTGGTGG
>CAXNIF010000024.1:0-10376 GCA_964202345.1 Cypionkella sp. | reverse complement strand
GATCCACTCCTGCAACATATTGGGCGGCTGCGTCCAATGCGGCCTGCACAGCAAGATCAAGACGCAGTCCCTTGGCTTCGGCGGCGATATGCGCGGCCATAAACGTATCGCCCGCGCCAGTTATGCGCAAAGCGGTGACGCGGGGCGGCTGGGCGCAAAAGGTGGCTATCTCCATGCCGGCCAAGGCACATAGATTTGCACCGTCCGTCACCAAAACCCGCCTTGCCCCTTGCGCCACTAATGCCTCGGCTGCGGCATGGGCGGTGTCATGACGGCCTTTTGTCAAAATATTTGCCTCAATCTTATTGACATAGAGCGTCGCTCTTGGATGAGAAAGCAGCCCAAGAAGCCGATCGGCTTTGCCGGGACTGGCTGGGGCTAGGCGCAAATCGGCCGCAGCAAAGGCAGGGGCTGCGGCAATTTGGGTCAGCATGTCAGTGGTCAGGTTTCCGTCCAAAGCGACGATGCCAGCATAGGGTGCAAGCGGACTTCCCAAACGACCATCTTGCAAAGGGGCCAAGATGGCAGGGCCCGCACGTTCTAGGGAATGTGCATCGGCAATGGCCGCAATCAGCCCGTTAGACCCTTCGATGGCCATGTAAACATCGGTAGGCAATGCGGGATCACGATGGGCAAATTGCATATCAAGGCCCAGATCGCGGCACGCCAACATCAAGTCATCGCCCGCCGCATCGCAGCCAATCGCGCAGAGGGCGACTGGTTTTAAGCCAAGGCGTGCCAAAGTCATGCCAATATTCAGCGCAACGCCCCCCGGCAAGCGCGTGATCCGCCCGGGAACATCTGCGCCCGCCTGCATCTCGCAAGACGAGCGGCCAATGATATCCCAAAGAACGGCGCCAATGCAAATCACGTTAATCATGCCTTTCTTTTGCCCGCACATTCTGGCCTGTGCAAGCACCTGCGTTTGCAATTGCCCCCAAATGTTGCAATGTTTTGCGGGCCAAAGGGCAAAGGCAGGCGGCAAGTTTGGGCCGATTATCTCGATTTTTCGCAGCATTTTGCCTTGCACCGTCCCTAAGCATGGCCTATACGCGCGTCACTTCACAAGCGGGGCTTGGGAGACATGGGGAGACATCCCATGAATTCCGCCGGTTGGGCCTATGCCTGAACGCCCCGCCCAGGATTGAAACCGGAAAGGAAAACGACCATGGCTCTTCCAGAGTTTACCATGCGCCAATTGCTTGAAGCAGGCGTTCACTACGGCCACCAAACCGCGCGCTGGAACCCCAAAATGGGGCAATATATCTACGGCGACCGCAATGGCATTCATATTCTTGACCTGACGCAAACTGTTCCAATGTTGGATCAGGCGCTTAAAGTGGTGCGTGACACTGTGGCCAAGGGCGGGCGTATTTTGTTCGTCGGCACCAAGCGCCAAGCACAAAAACCGATCGCCGAGGCCGCCGAGCGTTGCGCGCAGTTTTACATGAATCACCGCTGGCTGGGCGGCACGCTGACAAATTGGAAAACCGTGTCGGCATCGATCCAACGCCTTAAGCATATTGACGAGGTTCTTGGGGCAGGGGGCGAAGGCCTGACCAAGAAAGAACGCCTTGGCATGGAGCGCGATCAGGCCAAGCTACAGGCATCGCTGGGCGGTATTCGTGAAATGGGCGGCACCCCTGATTTGATTTTCATCATCGATGTGGGCAAAGAAGATTTGGCCATCCTAGAAGCGCAAAAGCTGGGCATACCCGTGATTGGCATTGTTGACACCAACAACTCGCCCAAAGGCGTTGATTATGTCATTCCAGGCAATGACGATGCAGCCCGCGCCATTGCGCTTTATTGCGAGCTGATCGCCAAAGCCGCGCTGGATGGGATGACGGCGCAAATGGGCGCAGCTGGTGTGGACTTGGGCGCGCTTGAAGCAGCTCCTGTCGAGGAAGCCATCGCAGATCAGATCGAGGCGTAAGCCCGCTGTCATCTAACATTTACGGCGGGGGTCTATCCCCGCCGCACCTATTTCACAGGAGTTGAACATGAGCATCACCGCACAAATGGTGAAAGAGCTGCGCGAATCCACCGGCGCAGGCATGATGGACGCGAAAAAGGCCTTGGTGGAAACCAATGGCGATATGGAAGCTGCCGTGGATTGGCTGCGCACCAAAGGTTTGGCCAAAGCTGCCAAAAAGGCCGACCGTCTGGCTGCCGAAGGTCTGGTTGGCGTGGCCGTGGCGGGCAACCGCGGCGTGGCTGTTGAAATCAATTCAGAAACAGATTTCGTGGGCAAGAACGCCAGCTTCCAAGAGCTGCTGGGTTCGGTGACAAAAGCCGCCCTTGGCGCAAAAGACATCGACGCGCTGCGGGATGCGGATATGGGCGGCAAGCCTGTGAATTTGGTTATCTCGGAAGCTATTGCGACCATTGGGGAAAACCTGTCGCTGCGCCGTATGGCATCTTTGGAGGGCGAGCACGTGGCCTCCTATGTCCACAATGCCGCCACGGATGGCATGGGCAAAATTGGCGTTCTGGTTGCCGTGACGGGAAGCAACGCCGCTTTCGCGCGCCAAGTCGCCATGCACATTGCCGCCACCAATCCGCTGGCCTTGAACGAAGCCGCGCTTGACCCCGTGGTTGTCGAGCGTGAGCTGGCTGTGCAAACCAGCAAAGCACTGGAAGAAAACGCAGCATCCGATAAGCCAAAGCCAGAGGCTGTTATTCAAAACAACATCATCCCAGGCCGTATGAAGAAATTCTTGGCCGAGAATACGCTGATGGGCCAAGCCTTTGTGATCAACCCCGACCTGACGGTTGAAGCCGCCGCGAAAGAGGCTGGCGTTGTGATCACCGGTTTCGTGCGCATGGCCTGCGGCGAAGGGATCGAGAAGAAGGAAGAAGACTTCGCGGCGGAAGTGGCGAAGATGGTTCAGGGCTAAGATTAGCCTTTAAAAAACAGGATCAGGCGCAAGGGAAACCTTGCGCCTTTTTCTTTGGGTTTAGGGGGTTATGTGGCGGTGTTGATGTGATGGATCAGGTTTGGGCATGGGTTTTTATTACATAATAGTGATTATCGGATGCATGGATGCAAAGCATCACCGCACCCTATCCGTTAACAAGATACTCACCGCAAAACAAATCCCACCCTATGTGCCAAACCGCTGGTGGACAAAGCCGAAAGCTGGGGCGCGCTGCATCACCAACGCGCCCCAGCCCAATTTCAAATCAAGAACACCCGCTCGTCCCGCCGCAGGTGTTGCACTTCATGCACGTGCCGTTGCGCACCAGCGTGTAGTTGCCGCATTCGCCGCAGCTATCGCCCTCATAGCCTTGCATTCTGGCCTTGGTGCGCGCGTCCATACCCACCACGCCCGAGGATACCGCCGTGCTGGCAGCGCCTGACAAAACTGCCGTCATGCCGCTGGTCCCTGCCCCGCGCGGGGTTTCGGGAATCAGCATGTTCAGCGCCGAGACCGGATCGGTGCCCGTGGCTGACATGCCACCTTGCAGAACAATCAATTCGCTGGGCAAACGTTTGCGCAAATAGCCCGTGCTGGAGATTTGGCGCAACACGTCAAGGCTGCGGTTGGCGGCCGTTTCGCCCACTTCGCTGAAATTGCGTTTTCCTTCTTCATCGCCGCGCCCCAGATCATCAAAAGATGCGCCCGTGGGTTTGACATGGGCCAAATCGGTGCGATCCAGATAGGAAATCGCCAGCTCGCGGAAGATATAATCCAAAATCGACGTGGCGTTTTTCACCGAGTCATTGCCCTGCACCATGCCCGCAGGTTCAAAGCGGGTGAAGGTGAAGGCTTCGACGAACTCCTCGAGCGGCACGCCATATTGCAGGCCCACCGAAACGGCGATGGCGAAGTTATTCATCATGGCGCGGAACCCCGCCCCTTCTTTGTGCATATCGATGAAAATCTCGCCAAGACGGCCATCGCCGTATTCACCTGTGCGCAAATACACTTTGTGCCCGCCAACCACGGCCTTTTGGGTATAGCCCTTGCGGCGTTCTGGCAATTTGTCACGGCCCGCGCGGGCAACATCGCGGTAAACGATTTTCTCGACGATCTTTTCAGCCAGCACTGCGGCCTTTTCTTGGGCCGAGCCCGTGGCCAAAATTTCCTCGGCCTCTTCATCGTCTTCCACCAAGGCAGAGGCCAAAGGTTGGCTGAGTTTAGAGCCGTCGCGATACAGCGCGTTGGCCTTAATTCCCAGCGAATGCGACAGTTCATAGGCGGCCAATGTTTCTTCGATTGTGGCCGAGTTGGGCATATTGATCGTTTTGGAAATCGCGCCCGAGATGAACGACTGCGCCGCCGCCATCATGTGGATATGCGCATTCACCGACAGATAGCGGGTGCCTTTTTTGCCGCAGGTATTGGCGCAATCAAAGACGCTGTAATGCATCGGCTTTAAATGCGGGGCGCCTTCCAGCGTCATCGTGCCGCAAACATGGTCATTGGCCGCATCGATTTGGGCCCTGCTAAAGCCTAAGTGACGCAACAAATCAAAGGAAGGATCGTTCAGCTTTTCTTCGGGAATACCCAAAGTGCCTTTGCAAAAATCCACCCCCAGCGTCCATTGATTGAACACAAAGCGGATGTCATAGGCCGATGGCAGCGCCGCCTCGATTTTTTCCAATTCGCGCGCGCCAAAGCCATGGCCAATCAATGCCGTTGTATTGATGCCGGGGCAATTGCCAATACTGCCATGACCCACGGCATAGGCGACAATCTCGGCCGCTTGCGCCGTTGAATAGCCCAATTTTTCCAAGGCGGCGGGCACGGATTGATTGATAATCTTGAAATAACCACCGCCAGCCAGCTTTTTGTATTTCACCAAGGCAAAGTCAGGCTCGATCCCCGTCGTGTCGCAGTCCATCACCAAGCCAATCGTGCCTGTCGGCGCGATCACTGTTGTTTGCGCATTGCGAAAGCCGTGTTCCTCGCCCAAATGCAGGGCCTCATCCCAAGCCGATTGCGCCAAGGTAATCAGCCGCTGGTCTGGGCAATTGGCCGCGTCCAAGCCCACGGGATTGACATTCACCCCCTCATACGCGCCCGAATTATAGGCCGCAGCGCGGTGGTTGCGGATCACGCGCAGCATATGGGCAGCATTGCGTTTATAGCCTAAAAACGCCCCCAACTCGCGCGCCATCTCGGCGCTGGTGGCATAGGTTACCCCCGTCATCAGCGCGGTCAGCGCGCCGCACATGGCACGCCCCTCGGCGCTGTCATAGCCCAGACCCATATTCATAAGCAGCCCGCCAATATTGGCATAACCAAGGCCCAAGGTGCGGAAATCATAGGATAACTGGGCAATTTCCTTGGACGGAAACTGCGCCATCATCACCGACACTTCCAAGGTCACGGTCCAAAGACGCGTGGCATGGATGTAATCCTCGGCGACGAATTTGCCATCCTTGAAAAAGGTCAGCAGATTCATCGACGCCAGATTGCAGGCCGTATCATCGAGGAACATATATTCCGAGCATGGGTTGCTGCCACGGATCGCCCCATCTTCGGGGCAGGTGTGCCACGCATTGACGGTGTCGTGAAATTGAATACCCGGATCGGCACAGGCCCAAGCGGCATGGCCCACTTGATCCCATAACTCGCGGGCTTTGACGGTTTTGGCGGTTTTTCCATCCGTGCGGCGGATCAACGCCCAATCGGCATCATCCTTGACGGCCTTTAAAAAGGCATCGGTCACGCGCACCGAATTGTTCGAATTTTGCCCTGATACCGTCACATAGGCCTCAGAATCCCAGTCCACATCATAGGTGGGAAATTCAATGCTGGTGAAACCTTGCCGCGCATATTGCAAAATGCGGTTGGTGTAGGTGTCTGGAATCATAGCCTTTTTGGCCGCCTTGATGGCGGCTTTCAAAGCAGGGTTTTTCGCGGGATCCACGGAATCTTCGCCCGATCCATCCCATTGGCGAATGGCGGCAAAAATATCGTTCAGGCGCAATTCATGCGCTTTGGAACCCGCCACAAGGCTAGCCACTTTTTGCTCTTCGATCACCTTCCAATTGATGAATTCTTCAACATCAGGATGATCCATGTCGATGATGACCATTTTGGCTGCGCGGCGCGTGGTGCCGCCCGATTTGATCGCCCCTGCAGCGCGGTCGCCAATCTTCAAAAAGCCCATTAGCCCCGAAGATTTACCCCCACCCGACAGTTTTTCGCCCTGCCCGCGCAGCGAGCTGAAGTTCGTGCCCGTGCCAGAGCCGTATTTGAACAAGCGCGCCTCGCGCACCCACAAATCCATGATCCCGCCATCGCCCACCAAATCGTCTTTGACAGATTGAATAAAGCAGGCATGCGGTTGCGGGTGTTCATAGGCGCTGCTTGATTTGGTCAAGACGCCGGTGGCGTGATCAACATAGAAATGGCCTTGGCTGGGGCCATCAATGCCATAGGCCCAATGCAAGCCCGTATTAAACCATTGCGGTGAATTGGGCGCAGCCATTTGGCGCGCCAGCATAAAACGCATCTCGTCAAAATAGGCGCGCGCATCGGATTCAGTGGTGAAATAGCCACCCTTCCAGCCCCAATAGGCCCAAGCCCCTGCCAGGCGATCAAAAACCTGACGCGCCGAAGTTTCCCCGCCATAGCGCTGATCTTCGGGCAGTTTGGCCAAGGCGTCTTGATCGGGAACCGAGCGCCACAAAAACTCTGGCATCCCCTTTTCTTTCACCCGCTTGAGCGCCGCAGGCACGCCGGCACGGCGGAAATACTTCTGCGCCAAGACATCGCCCGCCACTTGGCTCCAGCCGTCTGGCACCTCGACAGCATCATTGCGAAAAACGATGGACCCATCAGGATTGCGGATTTCTGATACAATTGTGCTAAAATTCATGGCACCATAGGCGCCAAGGGCTTCGGTGGTGAAATTACGTTCTATCTTCATTGTCCCCGTCCTTTGCTTTGGCCTTTTCGGCCTATTGATATCAGCAGCACATGCCGCTGCGGTCTTGGGGAAACTGCCTGCCCAACCGAAGCTTCGGATGTCTTACTGCGCTGCCCCATCTGCCCCCTAGATTTAGTGTCCAAGGGTGATTGCTACGCAACATGGGGGAAAACTCTGCCCGCTTCAAACGATTTATTTGCATCTGAATCCGCATTTTTCGCTTGACCGCGCGGCATATCTTATTGCGGGAAATCAAATCACCCTTGGGTTGATGGGCGCGCAATTGGGGGCCAATCTGGGCCCGTGTCTTGGGGGATCGAAATTACGCTAGGAAAATGGCAAAGATAGGCGCTAGAATTGACAAGTTAGGTCAAGGGTGATCGACAGATGGCGCGCCTTGCACGGGCGAATCACCGCGCTTGCAATTAGGCCAATCCTCTGGCCACGAGCGGCCCCACACACTGCCAATGCGCCTGGAAATTTCTTTTGGATAGGGCCGATTGCGACATGCAAGACAACGTCAAGGGCAGTGTGCTGATGCTGTGCGCAATGGCGCTGTTCGCCATCGAGGATATGTTCATCAAACTGACGGCCGCCTCCCTACCCATTGGGCAGATTGTCTTTGTTCTGGGGGCCAGTGGCGGGGCTATTTTTTGGGCTATTGCCGTCATCAAAGGCATATCCATTTTGACCAAAGACGCCTTGCATCCCATTGTTTTATTGCGGAATTTGGGCGAAATGCTGGGCACATTGGGGTTTATCATTGCCTTGGCAAAGCTGCCTTTGGCCTTGGTCTTGGCCGTTATGCAGGCCATGCCTTTGGTTGTAACGATGGGGGCTGCTGTCTTTTTGGGCGAATCGGTGGGGTGGCGGCGGTGGAGCGCAATCCTTATCGGTTTTGGCGGCGTGCTTTTGGTGATTAGGCCCGGCATGGCAGGGTTCGATCCCCATGCGCTTTGGCTGATTTTGGGCGTCCTGGGGCTTGGCGGGCGCGATCTGGTCTCGCGCGCCCTGCCCCATCGGATGAGCAATACGCAAGTGTCTGCATGGGGATTGATGTCTGTGACCCTGCTGGGCGCTGCCATGATGCTGCAGGGCGGTATGCAGCCTATCGCTGGAGACAATGTTTTCTGGCTCGCGGGCGGGGTGTTTTTTGGCACGGCGGGATATCTTGCCATCACGGCAGCGGCGCGGATGGGGGATGTGTCGGTGGTGGCGCCCTTTCGGTATGTAAGATTGGTCTTTGCCCTTGCCATTGGTTGGTTGGTCTTTGCGGAAATGCCCGACATCTATACCGTGATTGGGGCGGTCATCATCGTCGGCTCTGGGCTTTATACTTTTGTGCGCGCCCGCGTGCACGCCGCGCCGTCTTTTCAAACCGTGCCCCATCAGCTATCAGCCCCCCGAGAGCACCCTAATATATCGAGGCCAACATGAGCACGATCATTGATATTCACGCCCGCGAAATTTTGGACAGCCGTGGCAATCCCACTGTCGAAGTGGATGTTTTGCTGGAAAGCGGCGCTTTTGGGCGCGCGGCCGTGCCTTCGGGCGCATCGACGGGGGCCCATGAGGCGAATGAACGCCGTGATGGTGATGCCAAGCGCTACAAAGGCAAGGGCGTCCTAGAAGCCGTGGCCGCCGTGAACGGCGAGCTGGCCGAGGCCATTGTTGGCTTTGACGCCACCGAGCAGGTGGGCATTGACCGCACGATGATTGAGATGGATGGCACGCCCAACAAATCGCGCCTTGGGGCCAATGCGATCTTGGGCATTTCCATGGCCGTGGCCAAAGCGGCGGCGGAATATACTGGCCAGCCGCTATATCGCTATATCGGCGGCACATCGGCCCATGTTTTGCCCGTGCCGATGATGAACATCATCAACGGGGGCGAGCATGCCGATAACCCCATTGATATTCAAGAATTTATGATCATGCCCGTGGGTGCCGAAAATATCCGCGAGGCGATCCGCATGGGCAGTGAGGTGTTCCACACCTTGAAAAAAGAATTGCAAGCGGCGGGCCATAACACGGGCATCGGCGATGAGGGCGGCTTTGCCCCAAACTTGAACTCTGCCCGCGATGCACTTGATTTCATTTTGAAATCCATCGAAAAGGCTGGCTATAAGCCGGGGCAGGATATCTATCTGGCGCTGGACTGCGCCGCCACCGAATATTTCAAAGGCGGCAAATACGAGATGAAGGGCGAAGGCAAATCCCTGACCATCGCCCAAAATGTTGAATTTTTGGCAGGTCTGGCGAAAGATTACCCGATTATTTCGATTGAGGATGGCTGCTCTGAGGATGATTGGGAAGGTTGGAAATTGCTGACCGACACTTTGGGCGGCAAGGTTCAGCTGGTGGGCGATGATCTGTTCGTCACCAACCCGCGCCGTCTGGCCGAAGGGATCGCCAAAGGCTGCGCCAATTCGATGCTGGTCAAGGTCAACCAAATTGGCACCTTGACCGAAACCATGCAGGCCGTCGATATGGCGCATCGCGCGCGTTATACCAATGTGATGTCGCACCGCTCGGGTGAAACCGAAGACGCCACCATCGCCGATTTGGCCGTGGCCACCAATTGCGGGCAGATCAAAACAGGTTCGCTGTCGCGCTCGGATCGTTTGGCCAAGTATAACCAATTGATCCGTATCGAAGAAATGCTGGGCGAAACCGCCGTTTACGCGGGCCGCAGCATTTTGCGATAAGCTTGGGCTGACAGAAAAGCGTGATCTGGACTGTTTTGCCGCAGCTTTCGGGTCGCGCTTTTTCTATTTGGCGGTTAGATTGGCAATATGAACAGGCCATCAGACAATAATGACACGCTTGCGGGCTTTTCCTATGCGCTGACCGCTTATCTTTTGTGGGGGTTTTTGCCCCTGTTTATGAAAGCGCTGGCGCATATCCCGCCCACCGAGGTGATTGCACACCGCGTGCTATGGTCGATCCCCATTGCGGCGGCCGTGTTGATCTATCAAGGCCGCACCGCAGATTTGCGCCGCGCGTGGCGCACCCCCAAGATGCTGGCCATGGCGGCAGTGACGGCGGCGCTGATTTCGGTAAATTGGCTGATTTACGTCTGGGCCATAGGCACGGGCCATGCACTGGACGCGGCCCTGGGATATTACATCAACCCGCTGTTTTCGGTTTTTTTGGGTTTTGTCATCTTGAAGGAATCGCTCAGCCGATTGCAAATTACCGCTATTGTTTTGGCGGCTTTGGCGGTTGTTGTTTTGACAGTGGATGCTGGGCGCTTGCCCTTGGTGGCCTTGGGGTTGACCTTATCTTGGGGGGCCTACGCCTATTTCAAAAAGATGCTGCCCATCGGGCCAAATCAGGGTTTTTTGCTGGAAGTGCTGCTGCTTGCGCCTTTTGCCATCGGATATGTTTTATGGTTGGCATATTCGGGCACAGGGCATTTCGCCGCTGGAAATCGGTTTGACACCAATATGCTTATGGCAACTGGGTTGGTGACGGCCATTCCGCTG